>DATMJX010000393.1:0-10384 GCA_035553715.1 Methylibium sp. | reverse complement strand
CATCGAGGGACGAACACCCATCTGGCGGCAGCGCTGACCGAAGGCGATGCTGGTGTACTGGCTGCCCTGTTCGCTGTGGTGGATCACGTCGTACGACCGGCGCTGCTGCAGCGCCATGTTCAGCGCGCCGAGCACGAGCTCGGTGTGCATGTGCTCGCCGATCGACCAGCCCACGATGCGCCGGCTTCACACGTCCAGCATGGTGGCCAAGTACAGGAAGCCGGCCCAGGTCGGCACGTAAGTCATGTCGGCCATCCACAGCTGGTTCGGTGCGCTCGCCTCGAAGCGTCGGCGCACCAGATCCGGCGCGGGCCGCTGGCGTGCGTCCCGTCGGGTGGTCACAACGAAGCTACGCTGGCGGCTCACGCCGCGCAGCTGCGCGGCTCTCATCAGCCGCGCCACGCGCTTGCTGCTCACGCACAGGCCCTGATCGATCAGCTCGGCGCGCACACGCGGCATGCCGTAGGTGGCATCCGAGGCCGCGTGCACGCCGCGGATGCGCTTGGTGAGCACAGCGTCTTCGATGGCTCGCGCACTCGGCGCCCGGCCGCGCCAGGCGTAGTAGCCGCTGGCCGAGACGCCCAGCACATGGCACAGGCGCTGCACGGGGAGGTCGGCCTGGTTCGCCATCACGAGCTCGAAGGCGGCGTGAACGTCTTGTCGCCCTTGGTGGCGAACCAGGCCGTAGCCTTTGCCAGGATGTCGCGCTCTTACTGCAAGCGCCGGTTCTCGCGGCGCAGGCGCATGAGCTCGGCGCGCTCGGCGCTGCTTAGGCCGTCCTTGCCGTGCAGGGGTTGGTCGGCATCGATGGCTGCTTGCGCAACCAGGTTGGTGACGGTCTGCGCCGAGACACCGAACTCACGCGAGAGCTCGGCCGGCGTGCGACCGACGCGCGCCAACTCGACGATCTGCTGGCGGAACTCCGCCGGATATGGGGGCCTGGATCGAGGCATCGGGGACTCCTTCCTTCCAAAGGATCGTGTCTCCACGAAAGCGGGTCAACTCCAAACTGCCTGCACACTTACAACCACGAGCGGCCCCACCAGGCCCTCGGCCGCATCCCACCCGTTGCCTTCAGGCAGCAGAATTACCCCAACCTCTACTTCTGACTGGCGCAGAAAACCGAGGAGCCTTCAAGCCAGCCCCACAAGTTTTAAATCCTCCGGCAAGGTAACCGCAATGGACAGTTCTCGCCGTAATGCACTCAAGGTTGTGGCTAGCGTAGGTGCTGGCATGTGCACAACCGTATCGGAGACTGCAATGCTCGATGACGTCATCTCGGTGGGCGTGCAAATCCTCGATCAGTCAGGGGGCCCGATACCCCACCCAACGGTCTGGCGAGCGATCAACTACGAAGTGCGCCACGTCGAACGCTCGGCTTTTTCCTCCTTGAACGTGGAAGATTTGTGGCGTGTCACACAACGCTATGGTGGAACCAGTGACATCGTGTCTTCCAGCGGCGATAAGCCGCTTCGGGCACTCGAAGTTCCTGTATTGGGTAATGAGGCTGGGCAATTCGTTGACTTGCTCGACTACCGCAAAGAAACTGGCGTCGGCAACGACTACCAGCGCCCTGATCCGCTGACGTTTGGCTATACATTCATGAAGCGCGGCTACCTCCCCGGGCAGCTGTCATTCACGCTGTCGCGCAGCGAGCGCAGGACACTGGGTACAGTCATGCTATCGCGCGATCCGTCTCAACCGCTTGGCAGTAAGCCCTACCTGGACGAGTTCGACCGCATCCGCTGGGAGCTATCGGACACGCGGCGCAACATCGACCCTTCGGAGTCCAATCGGCAGCGGCTCAACGCCCTTCGTGTGCGCATCGAACAGGTGGCTCAGCAGGCGATCGCCGCTGGCGACAACCACGCCGCTGCCCGGATTTACGCGCGTGCTCGTTACATGCCAGAAATTCTCCTTGTCGACGGACAACCTGCTGGTTGGAACCAAGGGGACGCCAGTAGCGAGTGGGCCAAACGGGCGATGGCGCGTGCGATCGAGCTCGATCCAGACAATGTTTATGTATGGATGCAGACCTACATTGATCGAGGCGAAAAGATCGAGCGTGATTGGCCACGTGAGCGGCGCGCGGCTATGGTGCTTCGCAAAGTGGAGGCGCTGATCGCTGCGCACGGTGAGGCAGTTTGGCCGGAGGTGTACTTAAGTCATGCCAATGGCTACGCGATCATTGGTGACTTCGAGAAGGCACATACACTCTATCTTGCAGCGGCGCGGTTGGAGCCGAAGTACACCAATTGGTCGAGAGAGGTGAATAAGCTCAAGGACCGCATGCGGCGCCAAGGTGTGCCGGTGCCAGCCAATTGGTAAGTGATCGGCCAGGAGCAGCAGGGTAGGCAGCGTCGCTTTTCTCAGCCTTGACTTTGGGAGAGCATCTGCCGTTGTGCTTTACGCTGTCCCTCCAGGGAAAGCTGCCAAGGCCGGTGCTTGCTCCGTTCATGGCGAGGTCTTGGGTGCGGTGGTCTGCAGTTTCAAGGCCGCCAGGGCGCCCAGGGTGATGCCGACAACGGCCACGAGGGCGCCGCACGACAGCATCGCGAGGCCACTCACGCCCTGACCGACGGAGCATCCGGCCGCGGTCACGCCGCCGATGCCCATCAGCACGCCGCCGAGCAGGTGATCGCGCAGCTCCTTCTCGCTGCCGAAGGACTCGATGCGGAACTCGCCGCGCCAACGCGCCGACACGAAGCTGCCGAGCGGCACGCCAAGCGCGAGCATCACGCCGAAGCTCGCGGTCATGCTCTTGTCGGTCCACAGCGTCAGCAGGTCCAGCGCGTGCGCAATCGGTGCGGTGAAGCTCAGTGCTTCAGGGCGGTGGGACTGCGTGCCCTGCCATGCGGGCTCGAGCGTCTCCGGGTGCTCGGGCAGAAAACCGATCCATCCCGTCAGCAGCCAGGCGGCAGGCACGAGCAGGCCGATGGCGATGCCGGCGATCCACTGCACACTGGTCAGATCGCCGCGACGCCGCCACAGCCAGCAGCCGGCGCCGGCCAGCAGCAGTGCCACGACGGCCAAGCGCAGGGGCGCGGCCGCCAGTGGCAGCCACTGCGCCAGCACCGCGCCGAGGTCCTGCGGCCCGCCCAGCGGCACGGACCAGGCGTCGAGCGTCGCCACACGGGCCTCGGCGAACACGCCGCGCAGCGTCATCTGGGCGGCGAGGGCGGCCACCAGCAGCGTGACGATCGCCTTGAGGTTGCCGGCACCGACTTTGACCAGGCTGCGCTGCGGACAGCCTGCCGCCAGCACCATGCCGAAGCCGAACAGTCCGCCGCCGATCAGGTAGGACGCCCATGCGAAGCGTTCGCTCCAGGCCAGCGTGCGTGATGCATCAAAGGCTTGGAACGCGACCAGGATCTGCGTTGCGCCGGCAGCGACGGCGACGACCAGCACCCAGTGCAGCATGCGTCCTCGACTGCCGGACAGGTACCAGTCGGCGATCGCGCCGCGCACGCAGAAGCGCGAGGCCTGTCCTGTGATGCCGAGCAGCAGGCCGAGGACCAGGCCGCCCCATATGACGGCGGTGTAGGCGGTGTCGGGGCCGAGGGGCAGGGTCATCGTCAGTGGGGCGTGGGTAGGCGCAAGGGCGCGTGCGGTTTGCACGCAGGCTTTCGAGGCATTGTCTCAATACTTGCGCATGCAATGATGTTGTCGTTGCGCGACTTTGGAGCCTGTGATCGGTGACTTGCCGTCGAGGACCGTGAGTACGGCGGAGACGGCAGTGCCCTGGAGTGAAATCGATCGCGGTGGAGCCGCCGCGCACAGACCAGGCCGCTCGCTGGCGCGCCTGTGCGCGTTCGAGGGTGGGGCAGCGGGAGCCGCTAGGATGCAGACCGTGCGGGTCCAGGAGGGGTGCAGTGAGTTCGGAAGCGGCTGAATCGGAACAGGTCTTTGCCAGTGCAGCGGAGCTGTTCGGCTTGCTTTCCACGCCGATCCGGCTGCGTTTGATCAGCGCGCTGTGCACCGAGGAGAAGAACGTCTCGCAGCTGCTCGCGGAGATCGACGCCACCCAGCCCAACCTGTCGCAGCATCTCGCGACGCTTTACCGCGCCGGCATCCTCGGCAAGCGCCGCGAAGGCACGCAGATCTTCTACCGGCTGCAGAGCCAGCGTGCGGCGATGCTGTGCCGCGCGGTGTGCACGCAGATCGCCACCGAAATCGACGGCGACGCCGACATCCCGCCGGCCGAGCGCCTGCTGCCGGGCCGACAGCAGACGGGACGCTGAGCGGACTTCAGCGCAGCAGCTCCGGCGTGAGCTCGCTGACCGCCTGGTAGTGCGTCAGGAAGACGCGTCCGCTGAGCTCGCGCAGGAAGCCGGTGCCCTGCAGCCGGTCCATCACCGGTCCCTTGACCTCGGACAGATGCAGCGTGATGCCGGCCTCGCCGAGGCGGTGATCGATCGCCTCCAGGCTCTCGAGCGCGCTGGCGTCGATATCGTTGATCGCCGAGCACTGCAGCACCACGTGCTCGAGCCCCGGGTGGCGTGCCACTGCGTCGTTGACACGGTCCTCCAGGTTGCGGGCATTGGCGAAGTACAGGCTCTCGTCGACGCGCAAACCGAGCAGGCGAGGGCTGGTGAGCACCGCGTGGCGCTGCTCGTTGCGGAAGTGCTCGGTCCCGGGCATCAGGCCGACGATGGCGATGTGCGGCCGGCTGGTGCGCCACAGATACAGCGCCAGCGACATGCCGACGCCCCCGAGCAGGCCGATCTCCACGCCACAGGCCAGCGTGGCCAGCAGGGTGGCCGCGAGTGCCGCGAAGTCCGATTTCGAATAGCGCCAGGTCCGCAGCGCGAGCCCCGCATCGACCAGCGGCAGCACCGCGACGATGATGGTCGCGGCCAGCACCGCATGCGGCAGGTGGTGCAGCAGCGGGGTCAGGCCGAGCGCGGCGAGAAGCAGCCCGAGCGCCGCGTAGGCCCCGGCCGCCGGCGTGCGGGCTCCGGCGTCGAAGTTGACCACCGAGCGCGCGAAGCCGCCGGTCACCGGGAAGGCCCCGGTGAAGGCGGCCGAAAGATTGCCTGCGCCAAGCGCCATCAGTTCCTGGTCGGGGTCAACGCGCTCGCGCCGGCGCGCCGCGAGGGTCTGCGCCACCGAGACCGACTCGACGAAGCCGACCACGCTGATCAGCAGCGCCGGCAGCGCGAGCTGCCGCCACAGCGCGGCGTCCCAGGCTGGCTGGGTCAGCGGGGGCAGGCCCTGCGGCACGTGGCCGACGACCCGCACGCCCTGCTCGGCCCAGCCGCAGGCCCAGGCCAGGACGGTGGTGACGATGACGGCCAGCACCGGTGCGGCGCGCGACAGCAGCGCCGCCCCCCGCTCGGGGAGGCCGGCCCGACGCAGCAGGGCGTGGAAGCCCCGGCGCGCCCACGCGAGATATAGGATCGTCGCGAGTCCCAGGGCCAGCGTCAGCGGATGCAGATCGCTCACGTGCCGTGCGAGCGAGGCCAGCATCGCGGGCAGCGTGTGGCCTTCGACCGCGACGCCGAGCAGGGACTTGAGCTGGCCGGTGGCGATCAGCAGCGCCGAGGCCGAGACGAAGCCGGAGATCACCGGATGGCTCAGGAAGCTGGCGAGCCAGCCCATGCGCAGCAGCCCCATCGCGATCAGTATCGCCCCCGACAGGAAAGCGAGCGTCAGCGCCGCGAGCGCCTGTTGGTCGGAGCCGGCCGGCGCGACCTCGCCGATGGCGGCGGCCGTCATCAGGGACACGATGGCCACCGGCCCGACCGCGAGCGCACGGCTGCTGCCGAGCAGCGCATACAGCAGCAGCGGCGCCATGCTCGCGTACAGGCCGGTCTCGGGTGGCAAGCCCGCCAGCAGCGCATAGGCCAGACTCTGCGGGACCAGCATCACGATCACGACCATCGCCGCGACGGCGTCGGCGGCCAGCGTCTCGCGGTCGTAGCGGCGCCCCCAGTCGAGCACCGGCAGGCGTGGCCAGCCGCGCCGCACCGCGCTGGGAGGGCGGCTCATGCGTGAGGCGCCGTGGCCGGCAGCTGGTTGATCGGGATGCGCAGATAGGCCACGCCGTTGTCCTCGGGCGGCGGCAGCCGCCCGGCACGCAGGTTGACCTGGATCGAGGGCAGGATCAGCGCCGGCACCTCGAGCGTCGCGTCGCGTTGCGTGCGCAGCGCGACGAAGGCGTCCTCGTCGACGCCGTCGTGCACGTGGATGTTGCCGGCGCGTTGCGCGGCGACGCTGGTCTGCCAGGCCGGGGCCCGCGTGGGCGGCGGATAGTCGTGGCAGACGTACATCACCGTGTCTGGCGGCAGATCGAGAAGGCGGCGCACCGAGCGGTAGAGCTGCCGTGCGTCGCCGCCGGGGAAGTCGGCGCGGGCCGTGCCGACGTCGGGCATGAACAGCGTGTCACCGACGAACGCCGCGCCGTCGATCAGGTAGGCGATGTCCGCCGGCGTGTGGCCAGGCACCCACAACGCGCGGGCCTCGAGCTCGCCGATGCGGAAGACCTCACCGTCCGCGAACAGATGATCGAACCCGCTGCCGTCGGGCCGGCCGTCGCGATCGAAAGGGAACAGCGGATGGAAGCGGGCTTGCACCTCGCGGATGCGTTCGCCGATCGCGACGCGACCACCGACTCGCTCGTGCAGCCAGCGGGCGGCCGAGAGGTGGTCGGCGTGGGCGTGGGTCTCGAGGATCCAGTCGACCGTCAGCGACTGCTCGGCCAGGTAGGCCAGCAGCTGTTCCGCCGATGCCGTACTTGTGCGCCCGGACTGGAGGTCGAAGTCCAGCACGGGGTCGATCACGGCGGCGCGGCGGCTGGCGCGGTCCCAGACCACATGGCTCACGGTGCCGGTGGGCGGATCGAAGAAGGAGCGGACGGTGGCGTGAGGGCGCATGGCGTGGCGGGAGGGATTGAGGCGGGTTGACATTCAATATATATGCAAATATATTGTTGTCAACTGATGTTCTGATGGCCATGCCAAACACCACGATCGATGTCGAGCGCCTGCGCGGTGCGGCTGACGCAGCGGTGGCCGCGCTGAAGCTGCTGGCCAACCCGGAGCGTCTGCTGCTGCTGTGCCAGCTCTCGCAGGGCGAGGCAAATGTCGGCGAACTCGAAGAGCGGCTGGGCATCCGTCAGCCCACCTTGTCCCAGCAACTCGGCGTGCTGCGCAGCGAGGCGGTGGTCGCAACACGGCGTGAGGGCAAGCACATCTACTACCGCGTGAGAGAGCCGGCCATGCTGGAGATCCTGGCCGTGCTGTACCGTCTGTACTGCCCCCAGGAGGAGCGATGACGATCGACTGGAGCCATTTCACCCCATGGTCGGCCCTGGCCGGGGGTGCACTGATCGGCTTGGCCGCGGCCTTGCTGATCCTGCTCAATGGCCGGGTGGCCGGCATCAGCGGCGTGCTCGGGGGCCTGATCGCCCCCCGGGCGGGCGACGTGCGCTGGCGGCTGGCCTTCGTGGCCGGCGTGTTCGCCGCGCCGCTGCTCTGGCGCGTGCTGACCCCCCCGCCACTGCCGACCATCGACGCCGGTTGGGGCGCACTCGTCATCGCGGGGCTGCTGGTCGGGCTGGGCACGCGCTACGGTGCCGGCTGCACCAGCGGCCACGGGGTGTGCGGGCTGTCGCGCCTGTCGCTGCGTTCGCTCGTGGCCACGCTGGTCTTCATGGCCGCGGGCTTCGCGACCGTCTACCTGCTGCGCCACGTGCTCGGCGGCTGAGGAGCTATCGAATGAGCCTATTGACCGCATGGCTGGCCGGGCTGGTGTTCGGCCTCGGGCTGATCGTCTCGGGGATGGCCGATCCGGCCAAGGTGCTGGGCTTCCTCGACCTGGCCGGGGCCTGGGATCCGTCCCTGACCTTCGTGATGGGCGGGGCAATCGCGGTGGCGGTCGTCGCCTTCACGCTGGCCAAGCGGCGCCCGGTGTCGCTGCTCGGCGAGCCGATGCGGCTGCCCACCGCGACGGCGCTCGATCGCCGGCTGCTGCTCGGCAGCCTCGCCTTCGGTGTCGGCTGGGGCGTGGCGGGCTTTTGTCCGGGGCCGGCCTTGGTGGCGGTCGGACTGGGAGAAATCAAGGCGGTGGTGTTCGTCGCCGCGATGCTCGCAGGCATGGGCTTGTTCGAGGTGCTGGAGCGGCGCGCGCGAGCCTGAGACAGGCTTGCATCGCGACAGGGCCATCGAGGGGGAGTGACGATGAACCCTTGCTTCGCGCGTCGCTGCGGCGCCTGGTTGGCCGGTGTACTGCTGGCTTTCGCCAGTGCGGCGGCGCCGTGCAGCGAATGGCAGGGCCTCAAGACGGTGACGCTGCACGGACGCGATGGCCGTCAGGTCGTCATCGGCACCCTGCGCTTCGAGCCGCGTGACGACGGTGCGGTGGCTTTCAGCCTCGACATCGATCGCTCCGCCATGCAGGATCATTTCCTGTCGATGCGCGAGTTCAAGTGTGCCGAGGGTGACACCGAGCTCCTCTGCCATGTTCCTTATCCCTACGCTCAGCCATCGGTCGTGCGAGGTGGGGACTACCGCTGGCTGGAGCATGCGCTGCTGTTCCTCTACAAGCAGCCGCGCGACTTCGGCGCCAAGCTGCGCAACGGCCTGTACTTCCGGCTCGAGCCTGCTGCCCGGGGCCTGATCGGCACGCCACAGGCGATCGATCTCACAGTCATCGGCGTGCCGCCGGACGACCTGTCGCTACCGCCTTATGTCCCGGCGCTGCGCGACGAGATCGCCGAGGGATCTCGCTGGGTGACGCGGCTGACGATCGAGTGAGTCCTGCGCGTCCTCCGGAGGCGTTGCACAGGGATTGATCCGCCCGGGTGCCTGCGGGGCGGGGCCAAGCGCGCTCAAGCGCCATCGAAACCGATGCCCCCCGTCGGAGGGTACCCCTCCGGTGGATGTGCCGTGCAGCGACTTCGCGGAAGCTACGGCGCGCGCGACCAACGCGCTCGGCAGGAGACGACGATGCACTTCGAGGAACGCGACGAGGCCGGATTCCGGATCTACGCCGGGGCGATGGAGACCCCGAGCGGCTACACAGCCGCAGTGGCAGTGCGGCACCTGAGCAGCCCGCAGCCTCTGGCCGTGGTGTATCGCGACGAGGCGATGGCCGGTGGCTACGCCTGGTTCCAGGCCAGTGATGCGCTGCAGTACGCGATCACCAATGCGATGAAGTGGGTCCGCCGGCAAAGCAGCGAACGTCTGCTGCTCGCCGATTGACGAAGCCCCCGGGCGGCGACGGCCTTCTCACCGGCCGCCGCGGCGGCGCCAGCGCTTGTGGTCAGATCGCGCCATGCTCGCTGACCTCGCCGCCCCTCGCCGTCCCGTCCGACAAGCCTTGCTGCAGGCGCGATTTCACATCGGTATCCTGTTGCTGCGACGGGCTCCGGCGTGTCGGCAGCACACCTTGCGGTCGCTCCGACGCGAGGCGTCGTCCGGTCCCTGGTTCAGCGACGGCGGCCGCCAGTGCGATCGGCGTTGCGCCCGCAGGGAGGTCGGCCGGTGAGCGCCGTGGTCGTCTACGGCATCGCCAACTGCGACACGGTCAAGAAGGCACGCCGCTGGCTTGATACGCAGGGGGTCGGGCACCGCTTCCACGACCTGCGTCGCGACGGTGCGCCCGCATCACTGATCGCTGGCTGGCTCGCCGCCGTTCCGGCGCAGACGCTGTTGAACCGCCAGAGCGCGACCTGGCGCGCACTCGGCGAAGCCGACCGGGCCGCGGCGGGGACCCCGGAGGGCGTGCTGCAGCTGCTGTGTGCGCACCCGACCCTGATCCGGCGGCCGGTGGTGGACGGACCCGGAGGGGTGACCGTCGGCTTCGACCCGGAGCACCTCGCCGTTCACCGCGCCGCCTGAGCGCCGCCAAGGTGCAAAAAGCACATAGATGGTGCTTGACGCACCAATAGACGGCCGTTTGTCTTTCCCGAACGAGCCATGCATCGGCGGAGCCGGGCCGCTGGCCGCGCACATGGCGGCATCCAACTTGCTATTTCGGTGCGTTTGCCGGGCGCCTGTGGTGCGCATGTCGCCCGTTCGGTGCGCCGCGCACATCGGTTGGAGACGACATGGATCAGGTCAGGCAGGGTACAGACGCGTTGTTCATCTTGCTCGGCGCCATCATGGTGCTGGCGATGCATGCGGGCTTCGCATTTCTCGAGCTCGGCACGGTCCGGCAGAAGAACCAGGTCAATGCGCTGGTCAAGATCCTGGTGGACTTCGCGGTCTCGACGGTCGTGTACTTCTTCGTCGGCTACACCGTGGCCTACGGCGTGGACTTCTACAGCGGCGCCGGCGTGCTGGCCGACCGCAACGGCTACGAGCTGGTCAAGTTCTTCTTCCTGCTGACTTTTGCCGCGGCGATTCCCGCGATCGTCTCGGGCGGAATCGCCGAGCGGGCC
>DATMJX010000392.1:0-4881 GCA_035553715.1 Methylibium sp. | reverse complement strand
CTGCCGGCCGACCCGAACGCGCGGCTCAGCGCCGGTGCGCTCGAGGGCAGCAACGTCAATCCGATCGAGAACATGGTCGCGATGATCGCCGCCGCGCGCCAGTTCGAGGCGCAGATGAAGATGCTGCAGACCGCCGAGCGCGACGAGCAGGCCGCCGGCCGGCTGCTGTCGATGAATCCCTGAGGTCTGCCGAGGTCGCCACCGGGCTCGCGCCCGGGCCGTGCCGGCCCTTGGGCGTGGCGCTCAGGGCTCGATCGCCATCCCCACGAGCGTCTCGTCCCGACCGATGCGGCCGATGCGCGAGGCCGCACCGCTGGCGAGGTCGATGCGGTAGAGCACCGTCGCATGGCCTTCGGTCGGCGTCAGCGCCGCATAAGCGGTGTTCCTCACGTCGCTGATGTCGAAGTCGGCGCGCTCGAAGGCCCCGGTGCCCAGCGCCCCGACCGTGAACAGCCGCCCCGTGTTCGGCGAGATCACCGGCTGTGCGCCTTCGCGGCTGCCCTGCGTCACAAGCGTGCCGTGGCGCGCATCGATCGCGTAGTTGGTGGTGATCTTGTCGTTGTCCTGGTTGTAGGTGTAGGCCGCGGCGACGAGCGCCGGTGTGCGGCCAGCGTTGACGTCGGCGGCGTCGTAGGCCAGCGCGCCGTCGGTCTGCACGCCGTCGGTCCTGGGATCGGCATCGACGACCGCGCCGGTCTCCGGATGCAGCCGCAGGTTTTGCGCCGCATCGGAGACGACGCGAATGCGGTCGACCGTCGGATTGAAGTCGAAGCCGAAGCGCTCGCCGCGCAGTGCGACGGCCATCGGCGTGCCGACGGGCATGGCCGAGGCGGTGGCGAGGTCGATGCGGTAGAGCTGCCCGCTGCGACCCAGTGCGAACAGTTCGCCACGCGCCACGCGGTAGTCGAGGCCGACGATGCGTTCCTGCGCGGGCAGTCCCGACAGCGCCACGCTCGACAGCAGCTTGCGCGGCTGGCCGGCGTTGAAGCGGATCAACTGGTGCTGCGTCGTGACGGCGACGACGGTCTCTTTCGCCGGCGGCCCCAGCGGCTCTTCGGGCGGAGCGGCACAACCGGACAGCAGAGCGGCGAGGACGGCAGCCGAAGCGGGCGCTGATGGACGCATGAACGCGAACTCCTTCTGGAGAGGGTCAATGGGGAGGCTGTCGACGGCAGTGCCGACTGGGCATCGAGATTGATTGCGCAATAAACAATCGCACATACAGATAATAGGGCGCCAATTTGGTTCCGACCGGTGCATCGCGACCGGAGCGGGCCGATAACACCGGCATGCCTCCCGCCGCTCACCCTCTCACCGTGACCCACGCCCTGGCCCGTCTCGCGCGAACGCTGCTGCCGCTGCTCGTCTTGTTGCCGTGTGGCGCCGCACTCGCGGCCACGGTGGCTGTCACCGATGCCGCCGGGCGGCCGATCAGGGATGCGGTCGTCTCCGTGGTCGGCGAGGCTGCTGCGGCAGCTCCGGAGGCCACGGCGGCGATCCAGCAGGTCGGCCGGCGTTTCGATCCGATCGTCACCGTCGTGCGGATCGGCACCGCCGTCGCCTTCCCCAACAACGACACGGTGCGACACCATGTCTACTCGTTCAGTCCAGCCAAGCGTTTCGAGATCAAGCTCTACGTCGGCACGCCGGCCCAGCCGATCGTGTTCGACAAGCCGGGTATCGTGACGCTCGGCTGCAACATCCACGACCGCATGCTCGCCTGGGTCGTTGTCGTCGACTCGCCGCACTTCGCCAAGACCGACGCCGCCGGCGTGGCCGTGCTGAACGTGCCGCCCGGCCGCCACCGGCTGCGGGTCTGGCACCCCGAGCTCGGCGAGGAGGCACCGCCGTTCGAGGCCTCGCTGATCCTCGACGCCGCGCGGCTCGTGCCGCTGAGGCTTGCCCGATGAGCGAGCCGGCCCGCCCGAATCGGCTCGCCTCCTGGCTGAGCCTACCGCAGCGGCGGCTGCATGTGCGCATCGTGCTGCTTTTCCTTGCGCTGCTGCTCGTCGTGCAGGCGGTCAGCTTCTTCACGATCCGTGGCGTGCTCGAGCGCGCCGCCGACCGCCGGGTGGCCGTGGAACTGCGCCAGGGCGAGCGGGTGCTGGCGCGCCTGCTGGTTCAAAACGCCGCCTCGCTGCGGGCGGCCGCCGAGGTCCTGGCGGCCGACTATGGTTTTCGCGACGCGATCGCGAGCGACGACCGTGCCACCATCCTCGATGCGCTGGCAAACCATGGCCAGCGTATCGGCGCGGCGGCCGTGCTGTACTCGGACCTGCGCTTCCAGCCGGTGGCCTCGACGCTGCCGAGCAGCGCCGGCGAGATCATGGCGCAGGCGCGAGCCGCCCACGGTGACGATGCCACCGAGCCCGGGGATCGGCCGGCCGTCGGTCTGGTCGACGGCCGGCCTTACCAGCTGATCACCGTGGCCGTGCGCGCCCCGCGCCCGATCGGCTACGTCACGATGGGGTTCCCGCTGACGGCGCGGCTCGTCGAGGACCTCGGTGAGCTCACGCCGCTGAAGCTCGTGCTGCTGCAGCGCAGCGACGGCGGCACCTGGGTGCCGCTGCACATCGGCCCGTATGCGACCGCGGCGCAGCCGCTGGGCAAGGTGCTCGACGTCGCCGCACAGCGGGTCACCGTGCGGCTCGGCGAGGACGAACATGTCGCCCAGCTGGTGCCGCTGGCCTCCAGCGGCGGGCAGCAGCTCGCCGCGGCGATGCTGCGCCCGCTCGACGACGTGGTGACCGAGTTCCACCGGCTGCTCGGCTGGCTGCTCGCGATCTCGGTGGCGGGGGTGGCCGTCTTCGCCGTCGGCAGCCTGGCCACCGCGCGTCGCATTACCGAGCCGATCAAGAGCCTGTCGGAGAGCGCCCGGCGCCTCGGCGCTGGCGACTACGGCACGCCGGTGGCCGTGAGTTCGCGCGACGAGGTCAGCGTGCTGGCCCAGTCCTTCGAGGTGATGCGCACCGCGATCCACGAGCGCGAGGAGAGGATCCGCCGCCTGGCCTACTGGGACGCGCTGACCGGGCTGCCCAACCGCGCGCAATTGCTGGACCACCTCGCCGCGGCGCTCGATCAGGCCGCCCAGACGGGCGAGCCCTGCGCGGTGCTGATGCTGGACCTCGACCGCTTCAAGCTCGTCAATGACGCGCTCGGCCATGGCTTTGGCGATCGCCTGCTGCAGGCCGTCGCGCAGCGCCTGGGCTCCGGCGTGCTGCGTGGCGGCGATATTGCCGCGCGGCTGTCGAGCGACGAATTCGCGGTGCTGATGCCGGCCAGCGGCGCCGAGACCGCGCGCAAGGTGGCATTGCGGCTGCGCCAGAACCTGCAGCAGCCGCTGGCCATCGGCGACCAGGCCGTCGACGTCAGCGTGGGCATCGGCATCGCCGTCTACCCGGACGACGCGCAGACCGCCGAGCAGCTGCTCGGGCGCGCCGAGATTGCGATGTACGCCGCCAAGGCGCAGTTCACCGGCCTGAAGGCCTACACGCCGGAGCTGGAGACGGCGCAGCTCGCCACCCTGTCGATGCTCACCGAGCTGCAGGCGGCGATCGAGAACGACCATCTGCGGCTGTACCTGCAGCCGAAGGTCGCGCTGGCCGACGGCCGCGTCGCGGGCGTCGAGGCGCTCGTGCGCTGGCAGCACCCTGGACGCGGCCTGGTACCGCCCGGTCTGTTCATCCCCTTTGCCGAGCAGACCGGCTTCATCCGCTCGATCACCGCCTGGATGATCGAGCGTTGCATCGCTTGCGGGAAGATGCTCAAGGAGATGGGTGAAGACGTCGAATTCGCGATCAACCTGTCGACGCGTGACCTGCTCGACCACGATCTGCCGCTGAAGGTCGAGCGGCTGCTGACGGCCCATGGCATGGCGCCCGACTCGATCTGCATGGAGATCACCGAGAGCGCGGTCATGGATGACCCGGAGCGCGCGCTGGCCACCATCCACCGGCTGCGCGCGATGGGCCTATCGCTGTCGATCGACGACTTCGGCACCGGGTATTCGTCGCTCGCCTACCTGAAGCGCCTGCCGCTGCACCAACTGAAGATCGACAAGAGCTTCGTGCTTCGCATGGAGCACGACCGGGCCGACGAGAAGATCGTGCGCTCGGTCATCGACTTGGCGCACCACCTCGACCTCGAGGTGGTGGCCGAGGGGGTCGAGACCGAGCAGGTCTGGGCCATGCTCAGGCACTGGGGCTGTGACCACGCGCAGGGCTACTTCGTCGCCAAGCCGATGCCGGCCGAGGACTTCCCCGCCTGGCTGGCGGCGTGGCAGGCGCCGCAGGTGCGGCTGCACACCGAGTTCTCCGACACGCTGTGATGTCTGGGCCGGCGCTACGCTTGAGGCCTTGCTGCCCCGCCGCCGCGACCATGCTCAGAGCGCAAGCCCTTCTCGTTGCCACCTGGCTGTTGGTCGGCTGCGCCGCCGTGCCCGACAGCAAGCGCGTCACCGATGCGGCGGCCTCGCCACTGGCCGACCTCAACCTCACCCGCACCGAGATCCCGCCGCTGCTCGCGGCCGCGCGTGCGGCGCCTTACGCGCTGCCGCCGCTGATCGACTGCGAGTCGCTGGGCGAGGCCGTCGTCGCGCTCGACGAGCTGCTCGGCCCCGACCTCGATGCGCTGAAGGACGAGTCGGAGCGCTCGATGGTCGAGCGCGGCTCGGAAGCGGTCGGCGATGCGGCGATCGGCGCGATCCAGGGCGCGGCCCAGGGGGTGCTGCCGTTTCGCAGCTGGCTGCGCAAGCTCAGCGGCGCCGAGAAGCACTCGCGCGAGGTGAGCGCGGCACTCGCCGCCGGCCGTGTGCGACGGGCCTTCCTCAAGGGCCTGCGGGTCGCCCAGGCCTGCTGAACGCTGCCGTCCGGCGTCCCGGAA
>DATMJX010000391.1:0-2013 GCA_035553715.1 Methylibium sp. | reverse complement strand
GTTGTACATCAGGAAGCGGCCGTTCTCGGTGACCGCGATCAGCCCCTCCTGCATGCTGTTGAGGACCTGGTCGACGCGTGCAGCGGCACCCGGGCATCCAGCCGGCCCTGCTCGATGCGCCGCACCGTGCCCAGGATCTGCTTGGCCGGCTTGACGATCATGCGCCCGCCGATCCACCACACCGCGGCGGCCGCCGCGAGCATCGTGAGCAGCAGGGCCAGCAGCGATTCGCGCGCGCGCTCCCACGCGGCGGCGGCCAGCGTGTCGCGTGAGAGGCCCACCCGCACGACGAAGCCGCCGTTGTCGCCGATGGGGCGGCTCGGGGCGATGGCATACAGGCGGGCCTCGCCGGCCGCATTCACGGCCTCGCCCGCCATCGGGGTCATCGTCCGCGCGGCCTCGGCCAGCTCCGCATGCGTGGTGCTGCGCAGGGGCGCGCTCTCGTCGGGGAACTGGACGAGCACGCGGCCGCGGCGGTCGGCCACCGTCACCCGCGCGCCGGGCGGCAGCTGCACGTCCGCCAGCCCCTTGTCGGCCTGCGCGAGATCCAGCGCGACGAAAGCGACCGCGACCACCTGGTCCCCCTCCATGACCGGGAGGGCGAAGGGCACCGCCAGCCGCCCGGTGATCCGGCCGAAGATCGGCTCGCCCATCACGAACCGCTTCTGCGCGATCGCCTGGCGGTAGTAGTCGCGATCGCTCACGGAGACGTCGCCGCGCGCGCCCAGCGCGTGGCAAAGCGGCTGCCCGTCCATGCCGAGCAGCCCCATGTTGGTGTAGACCGGGTGGCGCTCGCGCAGCTTCTCGAAGTAGGACTGGCAGCGCGCCCGGCCCGCGAAACGCAGCTCGGGCAGCTCCACGATCGCGCCGAGCAGCTCCTCGGCCCCCTGCACCGCGCGGTCCTGGTGGGCGGCGAGCAGCGAGGCGGCGAACTTCAGCTGCGACTGGGCGAGTTCGGTGGACGCGCGATGCTCGCGCACGGCGCTCCAAACCGACACGGCGAGCAGCGGCAGCAGGGCCGCAGCCATGACCACCAGCAACCGCTCGCGCAGACTCAATCGCCCCTGCATCGCACCTCCATGCGATGCAGTGTAGTCCCCGCGTCACCAGGGTGGCAGCGCCTCGTCCTTCAGTTGCCCGCGCAGCTGCGCGTAGTCGGGGACCACGCTGGCCACCGTCTCCCAGAAGCGCGGGCTGTGGTCCATCACGCGAAGATGGCTCAGCTCGTGCGCCACCACGTAGTCGATCACCGGCAGGCGGAAGTGGATCAGCCGCCAGTTCAGGCGGATCACGCCGTCGGAGTGCGCGGTGCCCCAGCGCGTGCCCGCGTTGGACAGCACCAGCTTGCGCCAGCGCACGCCCAGGCGCTGCGCGAAGTGGTCCAGGCGCCCCGTGAAGAGGCGCTGCGCCTCGCGCATCAGCCAGGCCTGCACGGTGTCGCGGATCTGTGAAGGCTGCGCATGCTGCGGCAGCCCCACCCGCAGGCGGCGGCCGGGCGCGCCTTCCTCCCCTTCCAGCCGCGTGCCCGGCTCGCGCGCGTCCAGCAGCACGGCGAGCGGCTCGCCGAGGAACGGAAAGGTGCAGCCATCACGCCACTCGATCCGCGCCGATTCGATGCGGCGCTGGCGCTCGTGCGCGTCGCCGAGCTTCCTCAGGATCCACGGCGTCTTGCTGCGCACCGCGGCGTCGACCTCGTACAGCGGCACCCAGCGCGGCGCGCTCACGGTTAGCCCCTCCGGGCCGACCATGAAGCCGATGTTGCGGCGCCTGGCGCGCTTGAATTCGAAGGCCACGACCGAATTCCCGAGCAGGGCCTCGCGGTTGGCGCGCGGGTGGCGGAAGGCAGCCGGCTGCAGCAGCTCGTCGAGCCGCGGCGCGGGAGTGGTGGGGCCGGCGGCGGGCGGCTCCGCGGTGCGTTGCGCCGTGTGCTCCTTCGCGCGCGCCGAGGGCGCGGGATCGGCTGCGACGCTGTCGAAGAAATCGAGTGTGAGCTGCAGCAGCCGGTGCATGGCG
>DATMJX010000390.1:0-5331 GCA_035553715.1 Methylibium sp. | reverse complement strand
CTGCTCGGCGTCGACAGCGTGATGGTGCCACTCGCGCGCCGCCAGGAGGCCTGGGCGCGGCTGGCGCGCGATCTCGACGTGGCGCTGCTCGAGACCATGACGACCGAGATCGGCCTGGACGAGGCCGTCGCGGCCGCCGAGCGCCTGATGCAGGGGCAGGTGCGCGGTCGCATCGTCGTGCGCACCGGCGGCTGAGCACGGCGCCGGGGGCGTCAGCGCGGCGCAAGCGGGGCGCTGACAATGCGCGATGACGCGGCGCGGGCCTGTCTGGCGGCCGCGTGCGGACCGACCTGGAACGAGGGAGACGAGGATGGACTACGCCACTTTCTACCGCCGCTCGATCGAGCAGCCCGAGGCCTTCTGGAGCGAGCAGGCCGCGCTGATCGACTGGCATGAGCCCTACAAGACGGTCTGCGACTACGCGAACCCGCCGTTCGCGCAGTGGTTCGTCGGCGGCAAGACCAACCTGTGCCACAACGCGGTCGACCGCCATGCGGCGGCGCACGGCGAGCGCAACGCGCTGATCTGGGTCTCGACCGAGGTCGACAAGGAGATCGTCTACAGCTTCCGCGAGCTGCAGCGCGAGGTCGAGCGCATGGCGGCGATCCTGCGCGAGCTCGGCGTCAAGCAGGGCGACCGCGTGCTGCTGTACATGCCGATGATCCCCGAGGCCGCGTTCGCGATGCTGGCCTGCGTGCGCATCGGCGCGATCCACTCGGTGGTGTTCGGCGGCTTTGCGAGCGTGAGCCTGGCCAGCCGCATCGACGACGCCCAGCCCACGGTGATCGTCAGCGCCGACGCGGGCAGCCGCGGCGGCAAGGTGGTGGCCTACAAGCCGCTGCTCGACGAGGCGATCGCGCTGGCCGAGCACAAGCCGGCCCGGGTGCTGATGGTCGATCGCGGCCTGGCCGAGATGACGCGCGTCGAGGGGCGCGATGTCGATTACGCGGCGCTGCGCGAGCGCCATCGCGACGCGCAGGTGCCCTGCGTCTGGGTGGACTCGACCCACCCGAGCTACACGCTCTACACCAGCGGCACCACCGGCAAGCCCAAGGGGGTGCAGCGCGACACCGGCGGCTATGCGGTCGCGCTGGCGGCAAGCATGAAGCACATCTACCTGGGCCAGGCCGGCGAGACCTATTTCTCCACCAGCGACATCGGCTGGGTGGTCGGCCACAGCTACATCATCTACGGCCCGCTGCTGGCCGGCATGGCGACCATCATGTACGAGGGCCTGCCGATCCGCCCCGACGCGGCCATCTGGTGGAGCCTGGTCGAGAAGTACAGGGTGACCTCGATGTTCTCGGCCCCGACGGCCGTGCGCGTGCTGAAGAAGCAGGACCCGGCGGCGCTCCGCAAGCACGACCTGTCCTCGCTGCGCGCGCTCTTCCTGGCCGGCGAGCCGCTCGACGAGCCGACCGCGAAGTGGATCGCCGAGTCGCTGGGCGTGCCGATCATCGACAACTACTGGCAGACCGAGACCGGCTGGCCGATCCTGGGCGTCTGCAACGGCGTCGAGCGTGCACCGAGCAAGTTCGGCTCGCCCGGCAAGCCGGTCTACGGCTACAAGGTCAAGCTGCTCGACGAGCACAGCGGCGAGGAGCTGACCGGCGCGAACCAGAAGGGCGTCGTCGCGATCGAGGGGCCGCTGCCGCCGGGCTGCATGCAGACCGTCTGGCGTGACGACGCACGCTTCGTCAACACCTACTGGAAGAGCGTGCCCGGCAAGCTGGTCTACAGCACCTTCGACTGGGGCATCCGTGACGAGGACGGCTACTTCTTCATCCTCGGACGCACCGACGACGTCATCAACGTCGCCGGCCACCGCCTCGGCACGCGCGAGATCGAGGAGAGCATCTCCAGCCACCCGAACGTCGCCGAGGTCGCGGTGGTCGGCGTGGCCGACCAGCTCAAGGGCCAGGTCGCGATGGCCTTCGCGATCGCCAAGGACGCCTCGGCGCTCGGCGACCCGGCGGCGCGGGCCAAGCTCGAGGGCGAGGTGATGAAGGTCGTCGACGGACAGCTCGGCGCCGTGGCGCGGCCCTCGCGCGTGCACTTCGTGACCGCGTTGCCGAAGACGCGCTCGGGCAAGCTGCTGCGCCGCGCGATCCAGGCCGTGGCCGAGGGCCGCGACCCCGGTGACCTGACGACGATCGAGGACCCGCTGGCGTTGCAGCAGATCCGCGACACGCTCAAGGGCTGAGCGGCGCGCTGTCGGCCGCCGACCGTGCCCGGCCGGCGTGCCGGGCCGGCGCCGGCTCGAGCAGCGCCTGCAGCGCGCCCGGCGCGAAGTGCGCGTCGAGCAGGTCGGCCAGCCCGTCGAACACCGCGTCGGGGGTGCGCAGCGCGGCGGCACCGAACAGCGCCCGCACGAGCGCAGGGTTCTCGAACAGGCCGTGCAGGTAGAGCGCGAGCACGTTGCCGCGCTGCCAGCCGAGCGGCGCCGCGCCGCCCAGCGCGACGCGCAGGCCGGCGTCGCGCGACGCGCTGCGGCCGCTGTGGATCTCGTAGCCCTCGACCGCGAGGCCGGAGAGCGCCGCCCAGGGACCGTCGAGCGTCGCGAAGCACGCCGGCGTGCGGCCCAGCCGCTTGGCCGGCGCGAGTCGCGTGGCCAGCGGCAGCAGGCCGAGCCCGGCGCTGCGGCCCGGTACGCCACCTTCGATGCCGTCGTCGTCATCGACCTGTTCGCCCAGCATCTGCAGACCGCCGCAGACGGCCAGCAGCGGCCGGCCGCTGGCCGCATGGGCCTGCACCAGCGCGTCCAGGCCCTGCTCGCGCAGCCAGGCGAGGTCGGCGCGGGTGTGCTTGCTGCCCGGCAGCAGCAGCCAGTCGGCGTCGGCCAGCGTGCGGCGTTCGCGGCTGAAGTGGAGCGCGACACCGGCCTCGCGCAGCGGCTCGAACTCGTCGAGGTTGCTCGCATGCGGGTAGGCGAGCACGACCACGCGTGGCCCCGTGCGACCCTCCGTGTCCGCCGGCACCGCGTCTTCCTCGGGCAGGCCGTGCTCGCGCCACATCGGCAGTGTCGCGAGCGTCGGCACGCCGGTCAGCGCCTCGAGCTGCTGCGGCGCGGGCGCGAGCAGCGCCGGGTCGCCGCGGAACTTGTTGAGCACGAAGCCGCGCAGCTGCGCGCGCACCCCGGCGTCCATCAGCGCGTGGGTGCCGAACAGGTGGGCGAAGGCGCCGCCGCGGTCGATGTCGGCCAGCAGCAGGCAGGCCGCCTCGCTGGCGCGCGCGGTGCGGGTGTTGACGTAGTCGCTCGCCGCCAGGTTGATCTCGGCCGGCGAGCCGGCGCCTTCGATCACGACGACGTCGAAGGCGTCGCGCAGCGAGGCGAGCGCGGCCTGCGCGGTTGGCCATAGCAGCGTGCTGCGCTCGCGCCAGGGCAGTGCCGCGAGCTCGGGGCGTGCCTCGCCCATCAGAACGACCTGGCTGCGGCGGTCCGACTCGGGCTTGAGCAGCACCGGGTTCATCCGCACGTCCGGGCGCACCCGCGCCGCCAGGGCCTGGAAGTGCTGCGCGCTGCCGATCTCGCCGGCGCTGCCGTCGGAGCGCAGCGCCACGCGCGCGTGGTTGCTCATGTTCTGCGCCTTGAAGGGCGCGACCCGCAAGCCCTGGCGCGCGTACCAGCGGCACAGCGCGGTGGCGAGCCAGCTCTTGCCGGCGCCGCTGGTGCAGCCGAGCACCATGACGGCCCGCGCGCTCATCGGGCGCTCGGGCGGCCGGGAAGACGGCGCGGCAGGACGGGGTGAGGGCGGGGCGGCATCGAGGGCGCGGCGCCGGCGTTGCCGGCGACCGGCGCCGAGTATCGCCGCGGCCCGCGCGGGCTCAGGAGAGCATGCGGCCGAGTTCGGCGAAGCTGTGCGCGATCTCGGCCACGTCGATCATCTCGCCGAGCTGGCGCTCGATCTGCGCCTTCGAGATGATGCCGCGCAGCCGCTGCGGCGGGTGCTGTGCGCTGCCCTCGACCACCAGCAGGTGATTGCGGCCCTGGCGCTGCAGCGTCGCGATCACGTTCGAGACGCTCGCGCGGCGGATGTCGTGCAGGTCGATCGCGTCGAGCATCGCCAGCGGTGTCATCACATCGGCGACGCTCAATTCGTCGTAGCGCACGCCGCGCAGCTGCACCGCGCGCATCGCGGCGTCGCCGCGCAGGTCGGAGGTGGTGATCAGGCCTTCGACCGCCGGCACGTCGCTGACGACGAACAGCAGCCGCACGCCCTGGTAGATCATGCGCAGCTCGGCTTGCTGCAGGGTCTCGGCGGGGTGCACGGTGGCGGCCTTGACGAGCGTCAGGTCCGTCATCACCTCGAGCGCGGGCGAATCGCAGCGCACCGGGGCGGTCTGCCACGGGCGGGCCTGGGAGAGGGTGACACCGCTCGCCAGGCGGCGGGTCGACAGCGGGGTTTCTCGGTCCATCTGGCGCTCCTCGACGGGTGGGCAGGGGGCATCGCGGTTGCGGTTTGACACATTACTCCGCCCGGGGCGGCAATGCCACCACTGGCGCGAGACCGTGCTCCCGGCAGGGAGGCATGACACAAGCGGCTACGCATTGCCCCTCCAGCGGCAGCGGATGGCGACCGAAATCCGGGGCGAGCCTGCGCCATGTTCCGGCGCCGGCCCCGCTACAAGGAGTTCGCGATGGTTTCCCTTCATGCCCTGTCCGCCGCTGCGCCCGCTGCCAGCTCCGGCGTGTCGTCGCTTCGCTCGGCGACGCCGTGCTCCGAGCGGCTGCCCGAGCCCGGCGGGTATGCCGACACGCCGTCGCGGCGCGGGCCGGGCGCGCTGCGCGCGGCCTTGCAGGGCGCGGTGAGCGAACTGGCGGGCGGCGCGATTCCCGCCTCGGACGAGGCGAGCACGGCGCTGCACGACTTCGGGGCAGCCTTGTTCGAGGCGCTGCACGCCGAGGGCGCGCGCGAGGTCGGTCACGGCCCGGGCCGTCACGTCCAGCGCGGCTGGGCCTGGGGACGTCAGGGCGGCGACCTGGCCCAGCGCCTCGAGGCCCTGGCCGGCCGGCTCGGGGCGCCCGCCACCGGGGCGGGCGAGACGCCGGCGCCGCCGAGCGAGGCCGCGCCGCTCGACATTTCGACGCCGACTCCGGAGGGGGCGACCGTCAGCCCTCCCGTGGACACGACCGCCTCCTTGCCCGCGACCGTCCCCTCGCCCGCGACCGCCACGCCGCTGGCCGCGAGCTTTGCCGTGCTGTGGCAGTCGCTGCAGCCGGCGGACGGCACGGCGGCTGCGCCCGATCTGGCCGGCTTCCTGCTCGGTCTCGCCGACCGGCTGGGCGGCGGCACGGGGGCGCCGACGACCGGCAGCCTGGTCGACACGACG
>DATMJX010000389.1:0-11101 GCA_035553715.1 Methylibium sp. | reverse complement strand
TCGAGGCCGAGATCCAGCGCCTCTCCAGCGAGGTCTCGACCGACCCGCTGACCCAGGTCGCGAACCGCCGCGGGCTGCTGCAGGCCTTCGAGGTCGAGCGCGCGCGCAGCGAGCGCGACGCGGTCGACGGACATGCGGCGCTGGCGGTGGCGCTGATCGACATCGACAACTTCAAGAAGCTCAACGACCGCCTCGGTCATGCCAGCGGCGACGAGGCACTGAAGTTCCTGACGCGCCGCGTCGGCGAGGCGCTACGCCCCGGCGACACGCTGGCGCGCTACGGCGGCGAGGAGTTCGTCGTGCTGCTGCCGGCCACGCCGATCGACGAGGCGCGCCAGGTGCTGACGCGCCTGCAGCGCACGCTCAGCGCCGAACTGTTCATGAGCGACGCCCAGGGGCAGGTGTTCGTCACCTTCTCGGCTGGCGTGACGCCCTATCGTGGCGGCGAGCGTCTCGAACAGGCGCTCGAGCGTGCCGACGAGGCGCTCTACGAGGCCAAGCGCACCGGCAAGAACCGCACCTGCGTGGCCTGATCGGCCGCGCTGGTGTCAGTCACCGGCGTTGACCAAGACGGTGCCGCGAGGACGTGTTTCAGGACCTCCCGGCGGCAGGCGGGCAGGACACAGGGCAGGGTAGTCACTGCGGCCCGTCAGCGAGCTCATGCCGAGGTGCGGGCATGCGCGTCGGGCTCACCGGCGCGTGCCGATGGATGAAGGACCGAAGCATGGCCGCCAATTCCTCGACATGGCGCGGCGTAAACATGCTCGAGTGCCCTCCTGGCACCTGAACGATCTCGAGCGTATCGGTCAGCCTGTCCCAGCCCAGGGCGTGCCCTTGGTAGACGCTGGCCAGGGGGCGATCGACGCCGACTCCTTCGGTCGCTTTGATCAGCACGAATGGCAGACCTTCAATGCGCCGTGGCACAAAGCGGCTTTCTGCCTCCGTGAAGATCGCGATGGCACTGAGGGCGGGCAGCGATTTCGGCCAGGGCTTGCGGTCCTGCAGGGTCGCCGCGAGGGCCGAAAACTGTCGGGCACGCAGACGCCGATGCTGCCAAGCGGCAAGTTCGGTGCGCAGGACGTTCGCCCCGCGTTTCATCAACTCCGCGACCACGGTCGGCAGCGTGCCGAGCAGGCTGCCGCCTCGGCGGATTTCCTGCATCCGCGTCGTGAACCGGCCGCGTCTTTGCCCCCATTCATCTCCGGCAAGCTTCGGGGTACCCGGCGCGGCAGCATCCAGGATGAAGACGGCGGCGACATCCGCTCCCATGCCCTGTAACTGACGTGCCATCTCGTGCGCTAGCACGCCGCCGGCACACAAGCCGCCGATAAAGACGGGGCGCTGCCGCTGACGTGAGCAGATGAGTTGGCAGTAATGCGCCGCCAGGGCTTCGATGTCGGGGATGGCGATCGGCACCGATGGCAGCGCGGGGGGCTGGATGGCCATGACCTCGATGTCGCTGGGCATCCTGGCGGCCAGATGGGCATACAGCATGGCCTCACCGTTGCCCTCATGGATCAGGTACAGCGATGCACCGCCACCCTGCTTCAATCGGATCAGCTCTGGCCGGTCGACGTTCACCTGCCCCGATATCGCTTCGGCGAGCGACCGGATCGTCGTGTGCCTCAGTATCGTCGTGATGGGCATTTCGACGCCCAGGGCGCGCCTGATCGCGCCAAAGATGAAGGCAGCCTGCAACGACGTGCCACCGACGTCTTGGAAATCATCGAGGACGCCGAGGCCGTCGATGTTCAGAATGTCCTGCCAGATGCGCAGCAGTTGATCTTCGACGGCATCGCGAGGCGGCTCGGCCGCCGTGGTGACCGGGCGTGGCACGCGGCTCGCTTCGCGTGCAAAGGCCAGCAGACGCTCGCCGCTACCGGTGATCTCGGCGATCCGCTCGTACTGCCCGCCACGATCGACCTTCGGCTTGTCCGCGTGGGCCTTGGGTTTGGCGTCGCTGCCACGGCGGGCCGCAACAACCGCTTCGGGCTCCGTCCCGGGCAGATGCGCCAGCGTCGCCGCGGCGCCAGCGTCCAGGCGGTACACCACGCCGCCGGCCCGTGGCGCCACGGCAGCGCCGATCGAGTCCAAGAATGCGCCGGCGGGTTCGTTGCGGGCGCTGGGGGTGAAGTCGATGTCGACCGTGCGAAGGCCCCGATCGACGGCGATCCGACCCAGCTCGCGCACCAGCGCGTGTTCGACGCCGCGGCCCAGCACGCGGCAGCTCAGCAGCAGGTTGCTCACCGACAGGGCCTCACCGCACGCGTCGGCAACGGCCATGCCGCACAGGCCGAAGTCGCCGAAGCGGTCGGTGACGCGCACGATGAGCACCGTCGTGCCGCTGTCCGCTGCGGCACGCAGTTCGGGCTCGCTGTAGCGGATCGTCGTCGTGTTGAACTGGTTGGTCTTCTGCGCCAGCTGGGCGGCACGGCTCCACTCGGTGCTCTCCACCGACCGGATCTCGACGTGCATCTGCAGCGACTGCAGGAAGGTGGCGATGTCCGGCGCAGAACTCTCGAGCGCGTCGCGGGCGCGGTTCTCCCGGTAGGCCTCGGTGCGACGCCGGTCTTCATCGGAAATCACCGTGCGGTCGAACGCCCAGAGCCGCGCCAGGAAGCCCTCGACCTGCTCCTCGGCCGGCAGTTGCAGCGTGACCACCTCGGGGAGTGCATGCCGGACCTGAGCGCACTCCACCGGGTTGTCATCGAGAAAGACGAACGAGTCGAGTCCCAGGCTCAGCTCGGTGGCCAGCGCCCTGATGTTCGCGGCCTTGGCGTTCCAGTTGATCGCTCGCGCGATCACGTGCTCGAGCCGCAGCGGCATGTCGGTTCGCCGCTCGAACGCCGCGACGACATCGGCATCATCGTTCTTGCTGGCGAGGCACAGCAGGCCGCCTTCCCCCTGGACCTTGAGCGCAAATCCCTGCACCGCCTCGAAGGCGGGCGTCATGCGGATGCCGTCCGGGCCGTCCTCGCCGAGCACGCCTTGCCAGAGGGTGTTGTCGCAGTCGAGCACCAGCACCTTGCAGGGGGGGCGCTTGAGGGCGTGGATGCGCCGCGCGATGCAGATCGCCAGCGCCGCGTAGCACGCCGGCGTGTAGGGGATGTGGGCCAGCTGATCGAGGACCGCTTCGTCGCCGTCGCCCGCGTGGTGGCGCTCGACGGCGTCCGGACTGATCGCGTGGACCGAGTTCATGCCCCTCAGGCGCTGCAGCAGTTCGCCTTGGCTGCGCCGCAGCGACTCCGAGCGCCCTGCCACGACGCTCGGAGGAGCGACCACGATCAGCAAGGGCGCGACGGACCGAGCCGCGTAGGCGGCGATCGCGCCGCTCAAGTCATCGACGATCGAACCGACCCGTCGGCTCAGTTCGTGCTCGTCGGACTTGTGGTCACGGACGTAGTCCTCGATCCGGACCAGGACGACGGCAACCCCCGACTTGCCGACACGATGCACGGCGCTCGTAGGATCGAGCAGTTGCTGGGGGATCTGGTGATAGGGCGCCAGATCGACCGCGAGACGCAGGCCGACCTCGGACAGTAGCGTCGACAACAGTGGCGTCAGCGGGTCGGCCGTGAAGCTCGCGGCGATACAGACTTGGCCGTCGAGGTGCGGTGCCACTTCAGGTTCGTGCACTGGTGGGTCTCCCTGGCTACTGTGCGGCGTCACTCGGCTGTGGCAGTGCTGCGGGGTGCGGCCGGTGGAAGCGTGGCGGGCGGGGGTGGCTGCATCGGTGCCGTGCAACTGCAAGAGCGATGCCAAAGCCCATGTTCGAGGACCGGTACGAAAGTGGCGGAGGCGGTGAGATTCGAACTCACGGAAGGGTCACCCCTTCGGCAGTTTTCAAGACTGCTGCCTTAAACCGCTCGGCCACACCTCCAAGGTTTCGATTCTAGGCGCCGGGTCGCTGCGCCTGGGCGCAGGCGACCTGCAGCAGTTCGCGCCGGCCGCCGTCGATGCGCACCGCGCTCAGGTGGCCACCCCAGACGCAGCCGGTGTCGAGTGCGAGCAGGTCGGGCCGATCCAGCAGCCCAAGCGTCGACCAGTGGCCGAAGGCGATCGGCACGCCGGCGCTGCGCCGTCCCGGCGCGTCGAACCAGGGCACGAGGCCGGGCGGGGCGGCGTCGGCGCCCTCCTTGAGCCGGAAGTCGAGCGTGCCGTCGTCCTCGTGCACGAAGCGGATGCGCGTCAGCGCGTTGACCGCGAAGCGCAGCCTGTCCTGGCCGCCGAGCGATGCCGACCAGCGCGCCGGCTCGTTCCCGTACATCTCGCGCAGGAAGGCCGCGAGCCCGGGCCCGGCAAGCGCGGCCTCGAGCTCGGCCGCGAGCGCGAGCGTCAGCGCCAGGTCCCATTGCGGCGCGACGCCCGCGTGCACCAGCAGCCAGCCATCGGTGTGCAGCGCGAGGCGGCGCGTGCGCAGCCAGTCGATCCAGGCTGCGCGCCGCGGCGAGGCCAGCACGTCGTCGAAGGTGTCACTGCGGTGGGCCGGCCGCACGCCGTGAGCGACCGCGAGCAGGTGCAGATCATGATTGCCGAGCAGGCAGTCGGCCGCGTCGCCGAAGCCGGCCAGGCGTTCGAGCGTAGCCAGCGAGGCGGGGCCGCGGTTGACCAGGTCGCCGAGCACGGTAAGGCGGTCGCGCGAGGGCGAGAAGCCGATCTCGGCGAGCAGGCGCTCCAGCGCGTCGCAACAGCCCTGGAGGTCGCCGACGAGGTAGTGCATGGGGCGATTCTGCTACCCTCGGCGCCCCGGATCTGTGCCCCGCCGTGCGCGGGACACCCGAATGGACTTTCTGCTCCTCGCCTTCCTGATCCTGCTCAACGGCGTGTTCGCCATGTCCGAGATGGCGCTCGCGGCCAGCCGCAAGGCGCGGTTGCAGGCCATGGTGGAAACCGGCGATGCCGGGGCGGCGGCGGCGATGGGGCTGCACGACAACCCGACGCAGTTCCTGTCGACGGTGCAGATCGGCATCACCTCGATCGGCATCCTCAACGGCATCGTCGGCGAGGCCGCGTTCTCGGCGCCGCTGGCCGACTGGCTGGAGGCGCAGTTCGAGGTGCCGCAACGCATCGCCGACATCGTGTCGCTGGCCGGGGTGGTGGTGATCATCACCTACCTCACCATCGTGTTCGGCGAGCTGGTGCCCAAGCGCATCGGCCAGATGTACCCGGAGACGGTGGCCCGTCTGGTGGCGCGGCCGATGGCGGTGCTGAGCCTGGTGGCGCGGCCCTTCGTGCGGCTGCTGTCGGCCAGCACCCACGGCATGCTCAGCGTGCTCGGGCTGCGTGACGCACCGAGCCGGGCGGTCACCGAGGAAGAGATCGCCGCCAGCCTGGAGGAGGGCGTCGATGCCGGCGTGATCGAAGCCCACGAGCACCAGATGGTGCGCAACGTGTTCCGCCTCGACGAGCGCCAGGTCGGCTCGATGATGATCCCGCGTGCCGAGATCGCCTGGCTCGACGCCGCGGCGCCGATGGAGACCGCGCTCGCGCTGATCGGCTCGCACGAGCATTCGCGCTACCCGGTGTGCCGCGGCGGACTCGACGAGGTCCTGGGCGTGATGGCCTCGCAGCAGCTGCTGCAGCAGGTCACGCGCGGCGAGTCGCTGAACCTCACCGAGGGCCTGCAGCCGCCGGTGTTCGTGCCCGAGACGCTGAGCGGCATGGAGCTGCTCGAGCATTTCCGCGGCTCGACGACGCAGATGGTGTTCGTGGTCGACGAGTACGGCGAGGTCCAGGGCGTGATCACGCTGCGCGACGTGCTCGAGGCGATCACCGGCGAGTTCACCACCTCCGCTGCCGACGATGCCTGGGCGGTGCAGCGCGAGGACGGCTCGTGGCTGTTCGACGGCCTGATCCCGGTGCATGAGCTCAAGGACCGGCTCGCGCTGAAGGAGCTGCCCGACGAGGACCGCGGACGCTACAACACGCTGGCCGGCATGACGATGCTGCTGCTCGGGCGCCTGCCGCAGACCACCGACGTGGTCGAATGGGCGGGCTGGCGCTTCGAGATCGTCGACCTCGACGGCAAGCGCGTCGACAAGGTCCTCGTGCGTCGCACCGACGATCCCACGCCCTCGCACACCGACGCCCTGACTGGAGAGACCTGAATGAGCTTGACCGCCCTGTACCGCCAGCCGGTGCTGCTGGACCGCCAACTGCATCGCGGCAAGCGCCTGCGCCGGCTCGAGCACTTCGGCGTCGCTGCGCAGCTCAACGCCGGCCTCGTGGCCGTGGGCGAGTTTCCCGAGGTGGCCAAGGAGTTCGTGATCGGTTTCGTGCCGATGAGCGAGAAGGACGGGCAGGGCCGCGCCGAGGTCGGCCCGGTCGCGCTGTTCGGACTGCGTCCGGACGAGAACCTGTTCGTGCGCCCCGACGGCAGCTGGGACGCGCGCTACGTGCCCGCCTTCTTGCGCCGCTATCCGCTGGCCTGCACGCGCAGCGCGGACGGCAGCGAATTCAGCCTCCTCGTCGACGAGGCCTGGGAGGGCTTCAACGACCGCGAGGGCGAAGCGCTGTTCGATGCCGAGGGGCGGGCGACCCCCTTCCTCGAGGGCCTGGCCCAGCTCCTGGACGCCTTCGAGCAGGACCTGCTGCGCACGCGCCAGCTGTGCCGGCGCATCGTCGACCTCGACCTGCTCAAGCCGGTGCAGATCGACGTCACGCTGCCCGACGGGCAGAAACTCAACGCCGGGGGCGTGCAGATGATCGACGAGGACAAGCTCAAGGCGCTGCCCGAGGCCACCACCGCCGAACTGCTGCGCAACGGCATGCTCGGCCTGCTGTATGCGCAGCTGATCTCGGCCGGCAACGTGCGCCGCCTGAGCGAGAGGCTGGCGCAGCGGATGGCAACCCCGGCCTGAAGAGGGCGGGCGCGGCTCAGCGTTTGGAGTCCAGCGGGCAGGTCGACAGGCCGAACAGCTTGTAGGCCGGGCACCAGCGCAGCACGCCGGTCAGCAGCGGCACGATGCCGATCAGGCCCCAGGGTCCGATGACGCCGGCCAGCGTCAGACCCAGCAGCGCCGCCCCGCCCACGATACGCAGGCCCCGATCGAGGCCGCCCACATTCGATTGCATGTTTCTGCTCCTGCTTCGCGCGACGAGCGCCATGCAACGATAGGCCGGTGACGGCCGCGGAGGCTTGACCTGCGTCAGGCGAGTTGCTGGCGCACCCACTGCACGAGCTGGCCGGCGGGCAGCGCACCACCGAGTCGGGCGAGTTCCCGGCCGCGATGGAACAGCGCCAGCGTCGGGATGCTGCGGATGCCGTGGTGGCGTGCGGCCCCGGGCGCGGCGTCGGTGTCGACCTTGACGAAACGCACACCCGGCAGCTGCTTGGCCGCGGCCTCGAACTGTGGCGCCATCTGGCGGCAGGGGCCGCACCAGGGCGCCCAGAAGTCGACCAGCACCGGTGCCTCGCTGCCGGCGAGGTAGGCGCGCAGCTGCCGCTCGTCCAGTGGTGCCGGCGCGTCGGGCAGCAGCGCGGCGCCACAGCGGGCGCACACCGGCGCGTCGCCGAGGCGTGCGTCGGGAACGCGATTGCGGGTCGAGCAGGCGGGGCAGACGGCGATCATGGCGGCGAGGGTCGTTTCGACGCAGATGGCCGCGCAGCCGGCGGAATCAAGTGCCCCCTACGCCGCCACAGGCGGCTCGCGCGCATCGCGCGCCGTGCGGCTCGGAAGCGACGAGGCCCGCGATCGCTCGCGGGCCTCGAAGGGTTTGGTGCCGGTGAAGAGAGTCGAACTCCCGACCTTCGCATTACGAATGCGCTGCTCTACCAACTGAGCTACACCGGCGTGAAGCCCGCAAGTATAGCCGCGGGCGCGGACCTCAGCGCGCGGCGAAGGCGCCCAGGCGCCGCGCCACCGGCGCCAGGCGCAGCGTCGCATAGGCCGGCAGGCCGTCGCGGCCGTAGGGCGGCGGCTCCTCGCCGCGCAGCAGCGGGCGCAGGTAGCGGCGGCAGGCCTCGCTGATGCCATAGCCGTCCTCGCGGATGAACTCGGGCGGCATCGGGCGCTCGACGTTTGCGACCGCGGACAGGTCGACCGCGCCCAGGCGGTAGCGGTAGGGGCTCTCGCCGCTGCGCTCGAGCGTGACCATCACCGCGTTGCGGCCGGCGAGGGCCTGGCGGACCGCATGGCGGCCCAGCTCGTAGGCCTGGCGCACATCGGTGCGCGAGGCCACGTGGCGCGCCGCGCGCTGCAGGTAGTCGGCCACCGCCCAGTGCACCTTGAGCCCCGCCGACTGCTGGAGCAGCCGGGCGACGACCGGCGCGGCGCCGCCGAGCTGGGCGTGGCCGAAGGCGTCCTGCCCGCCCTGTTCGGCGAGGAAGCGCCCCGTGGCATCGCGGCAGCCCTCGGAGACGACCACGGTGCAGTGGCCGTGCCGGGCGACCGCGGCCTCGACCTGCGCGATGAAGGCCGGCGGGTCGAACGGAACCTCGGGGAACAGCAGCACGACCGGCAGCCCGTGGTCCTCGATCAGGCCGCCGGCCGCGGCGATCCAGCCGGCGTGCCGGCCCATCACCTCGAGCACGAAGACCTTGGTCGAGGTGGCGCACATCGAGCGCAGGTCGAGCGAGGCCTCCAGCGCGGACACCGCCACGTACTTGGCCGCCGAGCCGTAGCCGGGGCAGCAGTCGGTGTGCGGCAGGTCGTTGTCGACCGTCTTGGGCACGTGGATCGCCTGCAGTGCGTAGCCGGCCGAGGCGGCCAGCGCGGCGACCTTCAGGCAGGTGTCGGCCGAGTCGCCGCCGCCGTTGTAGAAGAAATAACCGATGTCGTGCGCGCGGAACACCTCCAGCAGGCGCGCGTACTGGGCCTCGGCGGCCGCGCCGCCGAGCTTGTAGCGGCAGGAGCCGAAGGCGCCGGCCGGCGTGTGGCGCAGCGCCGCGATCGCGGCGGCCGACTCGGCGCCGGTGTCGACCAGATCCTCCTGCAGCACGCCGACGATGCCGTTGCGCGCCGCGTAGACGTGGCCGATGCGCGCCTTCGCGGCGCGCGCCGCCTCGATCACGCCGCAGGCCGAGGCGTTGATGACCGCCGTGACGCCGCCCGACTGGGCGTACAGCGCGTTGCGAACGCTCGCCATCCGCCGCGCCGGCTCAGGCAGCGCCGGCCGGTGCCGAGGCGTCGCCGTGGTAGCCGGTGACGCGCTCGACCTCGTTCTTCGAGCCGAGGATCACGCTGACGCGCTCGTGCAGCTGGCTCGGCTGGATGTCGAGGATGCGCTGGCGGCCGTTGGTGGCGCTGCCACCGGCCTGCTCGACCAGGAAGGCCATCGGGTTGGCCTCGTACATCAGGCGCAGCTTGCCGGGCTTGGTCGGCTCGCGTCTGTCCCAGGGGTACATGAAGATGCCGCCGCGGCTGAGGATGCGGTGCACGTCGGCGACCATGCTGGCGATCCAGCGCATGTTGAAGTCCTTGCCGCGCGGGCCGTCCTTGCCGGCCAGGCACTCGTCGATGTAGCGCTTCACCGGCGCATCCCAGTGGCGCATGTTCGACATGTTGATCGCGAACTCCTTGGTGTCCTCGGGGATGCTGACGCTGTCGGCGGTCAGCACCCAGCTGCCCTGCTCGCGGTCGAGCGTGAACATCGCGACGCCGTCGCCGACGGTCAGCACCAGCGTGCTCTGCGGGCCGTAGACGCAGTAGCCGGCGGCGACCTGGGCGCGCCCGGGCTGCAGGAAGTCCTGCACGCTCACGCCGGGGTGGTCGCTCGGCTTCTTCAGCACCGAGAAGATCGTGCCGATCGAGACATTGACGTCGATGTTCGACGAGCCGTCGAGCGGGTCGAACAGCAGCAGGTACTCGCCCTGGGGATAGCGGTTGGGCACGACGTAGATGCTGTCCATCTCCTCGCTGGCCATCGCGGCGAGCGCACCGCCCCATTCGTTGGCCTCGATCAGCACCTCGTTGGCGATGATGTCGAGCTTCTTCTGCACCTCGCCCTGCACGTTCTCGCTGCCGGCGCTGCCCAGCACGCCGCCGAGCGCGCCCTTGTTGACGCTGATCGCGATGCTCTTGCAGGCGCGGGCCACCACCTCGATCAGCAGCCGCAGCTCGGCCGGGATGCGGCCGTGCAGGCGCTGTTGTTCGATCAGGTACTGGGTCAGGCTGGTGCGGCGGCTCATGCGAAGGTCTCAGTCTTGGAGGGCGCGCGTCACGATCTCGGTCGTGTCGGGCGAGAGGTCGCTGCGTGCGGCGACGCGCGCGATCGCCTCGCGCGCGGCGCTGCGGTAGGGCTCGGCCAGCGCGCGCCAGCGATCGAGCGCGCGCGCCAGCCGCGCGGCCAGCGAGGGGTTGATCGCGTCGGCCTCGATCACGCGCTCGGCCCAGAACACGTAGCCGGCGGCGTCGGTGCGGTGGAAGGCGGCCGGGTTGGCGAGGCACAGGGTCGCGAGCACGCTGCGTGCGCGGTTCGGGTTGCGCAGCGAGAAGTCCGGGTGCTGCAGCAGCGTCTTCGCGCGCGCGAACACGCGGCCGTCGCGCTCGCTGGCGCCGGCCTGCAGCGCGAACCACTTGTCGATCACCAGCGCCTCGCCGCGGAACATCGCGTGGAAGCGCTGCAGCGCCGGTTGCGCCAGCTCGGCATGCGCATGGACCAGCGCCGCCAGCGCGCCGAAGCGGTCGCTCATGTTCGAGGCGTCCTTGAAGCGCTGGTAGGCGCGGCCGGGCCAGACGGCATCGCCCGAGGCGGTGGCGTCGAGCACCAGCATCGCGAGCGCGAGGTTGGCCAGCGCGCGCTGGCCGCTGCTGCGCGCGTCGGGCGAGTAGCCGCCCGACGGCTGGTGGGCCTCGAAGGCCCAGGCCCAGTCCTCGCGCAGCGCCTGGGCGAGCTGCAGCCGCATCGCCTCGCGCACCGCATGCACGCGCTGCGGGTCGATGTCGCGGCCGAGCTGCTCGCTGATGTAGGTCTCGCTCGGCGGGGTCAGCGCCAGCTCCTTGAACGCGGCGTCGAGGCCGGGCTCGCGCAGCAGGCGGCGCATCGCCTCGACATAGGGCGCGTCCAGCCGCAGCTCGCCGCCGTCGCGGACGGCGCCGAGCAGGCGCCGCAGCGCGAGCTGCTGGGCGACGCCCAGTGGCTCACGCTGCTCGCCCACGAC
>DATMJX010000388.1:0-2676 GCA_035553715.1 Methylibium sp. | reverse complement strand
CGTCTCCCAGCCGTCGATCCCGGGCATCGCCAGGTCCATCAGGATCGCGTCGGGCGCCGCGCCCGCGCGCAGCAGCGCCAGCGCCTCCTCGCCCGACGCGGCGAGCCGCAGCTCGAAGCCCAGCGGCTGCAGCAGGTGGGCCAGCAGGCCGCGGTCGGCCTCCTCGTTGTCGACCACCAGCACGCAGCGCCGCGCGCCCTGGTAGCCGCGGCGCGCGCCGCGCGGCAGCGCGCGCGGCACCAGCGCCCCGTGCAGCTCGGGCAGGAAGAGGCGGATGCCGAAGCGCGTGCCCTGCCCCGGCTTGCTGGCGACCGTCATCTCGCCGCCCATCAGGTCAGTCAGCATGCGCGCGATCGTCAGCCCCAGGCCCGAGCCGCCGCTGGAGCTGGCGCCGGCGGCCGAGCCGCGCTGGAAGGGCTCGAACACGCGCGCCAGCTCCTCCTCGGCCATGCCGGGGCCGGAGTCCTCGATCTCGAAGCGCGCGGTCTCGCGCGCATAGGACGCATGGAACACCACGCGGCCCTGCGCGGTGAACTTGACCGCGTTGCCCAGCACATTGATCAGGATCTGGCGCAGCCGCGGCTCGTCGGCGCGCACGACCTCGGGCAGCGTCGCGGCGAAGTCGGTCTCGAAGGCCAGGCCCTTGGCGAGCGCCTGCAGCTGCATCAGGCCGGCGATCTCCTGCAGGCAGTCGACGAAGCGCATCGGCCGCGGCTCGAGCGCGAGCTTGCCGGCCTCGATGCGCGCCAGGTCCAGCGTGCCCTCGATCAGGCCGAGCAGGTGGTCGCCCCCGCGGCGGATCACGCGCACCGCCTGCGCGCGGCGCGGCGGCATGGCCTCGTCCTCCTCCAGCAGCTGGGCGTAGCCGAGGATGCTGTTGAGCGGCGTGCGCAGCTCGTGGCTGATCGCGGTGATGTAGCGGCTCTTGGCCTGGTTGGCGCGCTCGGCGGCGATGCGCGCCTGCTGCAGCTGCGCGTCGGTGCGGCGGTGCGACTCGATCTCGCGCATCAGCAGGTGGGTCTGGCGGTTCGACTCCTCCTGCGCGACCTGGCGGCTCTTGTGCGCCAGCACCAGCCACCAGCACACCACGCCGGCGACCAGCAGCATCACCGCGAAGGCGATCGCGAAGCCGTGGCGCTCGAGCAGCGCCGTCATCGCCGCCAGCACCGGCAGCACGATCAGCATCAGCATCAGGTAATGGCCCAGGCCGGTGTCGAGCTGCGGCCACAGCGCGCGCGGCAGCAGCCGGCGCAGCGCCGTGCCCCACTGCACCGCGAGCCGCGCCTCGGGCGGCTTGCACAGGTCACCGCAGCGTGCGTCGAGCGTGCAGCACAGCGAGCAGATCGGCCCGCCGTAGGCCGGGCAGCGCGCCATGTCCTCGCCCTCGTACTCGCGCTCGCAGATGCAGCAGCGCTGCAGGCGCGGGTAGGCGCCCTCGGGTTCGTCGCGCCGCGCCAGGTAGTAGCGGCCCTTCGTCGCCCAGGCCAGCGCCGGCGCCGCGACGAAGGCCGTGACCAGCGCGATCGCCGCCGAGAAGGCCTGCGCCGCCGCGCCGAAGGCGCCGAGGTGGGCCGCGATCGACAACGCCGAGGCGATGCCCATCGCGCCGACGCCGACCGGGTTGACGTCGTACAGGCAGGCGCGCCGGTACTCGACACCCGCCGGCGACCAGCCCAGCGGCTTGTTGATCACCAGGTCGGCGACCACCGCCATCATCCAGGCGATCGCGATGTTGGCGTACAGGCCCAGCACCTCGCCCATCGCCGAGAAGACGTTGAGCTCCATCAGCAGCAGCGCGATCAGGGTGTTGAACACCACCCAGACGACGCGCCCCGGGTGGCTGTGCGTCAGCCGCGAGAAGAAATTGGACCAGGCCAGCGAGCCGGCGTAGGCGTTGGTGACGTTGATCTTGAGCTGCGAGATCACGACGAACAGCGCCGTCACCGCGACCGCGGTGCCGACATGCGGGAACACCAGTTCGTAGGCGGCCAGGTACATCTGGTTCGGGTCGACCGCGCGGTCCACCGGCACGCTGAGCGTGATCGCCAGGTAGGCGAGCAGCGCACCGCCGAGCATCTTCAGCACCCCCGGCAGCACCCAGCCCGGCCCGCCGATCAGCACGCCGGCCCACCAGCGGCCGCGGTTGGCCGCCGTGCGCTCGGGCATGAAGCGCAGGTAGTCGGCCTGCTCGCCCATCTGCGTGATCAGCGCGATGCCCACCGTCATCGCCGCGCCGAAGGACAGCAGCTCGAAGCCGCCGCCCTGCCCGTCCGCGCCCGCGTAGCCGGTCAGCCGCTCGAGCACGCCCGGGTCTTCGCGCAGCACGAAGACGTAGGGCAGCACCAGCAGAACGAGCCACAGCGGCTGCGTCCAGACCTGCAGCCGGCTGATCGCGGTGACCCCGTGGGTCACCAGCGGGATCACGACCACCGCGCAGATCAGGTAGCCCCAGGCCGGCGGGATGTCGAAGGCCAGCTCCAGCGCATAAGCCATCACCGCGGCCTCGAGCGCGAAGAAGATGAAGGTGAAGCTGGCGTAGATCAGCGAGGTGAGGGTCGAGCCGATGTAGCCGAAGCCGGCGCCACGCGTGAGCAGGTCCATGTCCACGCCGTAGCGTGCGGCGTAGACGCTGATCGGCAGGCCGGCGAGGAAGATCACGAGGCCGGTGGCGAGGAT
>DATMJX010000387.1:0-2633 GCA_035553715.1 Methylibium sp. | reverse complement strand
ATCCCACCCGCCGCGCGCTGATTGCCTTGCTGGGCGCCGCCGGCAGGAAGGCGGCGCCCAGCAAGGCAATCAGCGCGCGGCGGGTGGGATGGGGGCACATCTCAGAAACTCCTCTTGCTCGCGGGCGCGACGACGATCTTGCCCACCATGCCGGCCTGGTAATGGCCGGCGATCAGGCAGGCGAAGTCGAACTCGCCCGCGCGGTTGAAGGTCCAGACGATCTCGCCGGCCTGGCCGGGCGGGACATGGGCCATCCAGGGTTCGTCGTGGGCCATGTCCGGGAACTTCATCATCAGCGCGGCGTGGGTGTCGTTCTCCGCCTTCGTGCCGATGACGAACTCGTGCATCGCCTTGCCGTCGTTGCGCACGACGAAGCGCACCGTCTCGCCCTCGCGGACCTCGAGACGCGCCGGCGTGAAGCGCATCGCGTCGCTCATGCGGACCTCGACGGTGCGCGCGGCGGCCTTGGCGTCGGCGGCGATGCCCCAGGGCTTCTGTTCCTTGGCGAGCACGGTCGTCGGCGCATGCGCCTTGTCGCCATGCGCGTGCGCCGCAGCCGGGCCCAGCAGCGCCACGGCGAGGATCAGGGTGTGCTTCATCGGAGCGCCCTCATTGCTGGCCATGTCCGCGCGGTTTGCGGACCTGGACCTCGATGTCGCTCGCCGGCCGGTTGTGCGTCGGCATCGCGGCCGGGCCCGGAGAGCGGCTGCGGGCCGGCTCGGCCAGCGCCCCGGTCCATTCGTAGGCCTGGGTGCCCGGCGGGTGGCGGAACCAGCCCGGGTCGCCGTAGTCGCCCGGCTGCTGGTCGCGCCGCACCTTGAGCAGCGTGAACATGCCGCCCATCTCGAGCGAACCGTAGGGGCCGTCGCCACTCATCATCGGGGCGGTGTTCTCGGGCAGCGGCATCTGCATCTCGGCCATGTCGGCCATGCCGCGCTCGCCCATCACCATGTAGTCGGGGATCAGGTTCGTGATCTTGCGCGCCACCTCGCGGTGGTCGACGCCGATCATCGTCGGCACGCCATGGCCCATCGCGTTCATCGTGTGGTGGCTCTTGTGGCAGTGGAGGGCCCAGTCGCCTTCCTCGTTGGCGATGAAGTCGAGCTGGCGCATCTGGCCGACCCCGATGTCGGTCGTCACCTCGTCCCAGCGGGTCGACTTCGGCGTCGGGCCGCCATCGGTGCCGGTGACCTGGAACTCGTGGCCGTGCAGGTGGATCGGGTGGTTGGTCATCGTCAGGTTGCCGATGCGCAGGCGCACCTTGTCGTTCTTCCTGACGTTCAGCGTGTCGATGCCGGGGAAGACGCGGCTGTTCCAGCTCCACAGGTTGAAGTCGAGCATGGTCATGATCTTCGGCGTGTAGGCGCCGGGCTCGATGTCGTAGGCATTGAGCAGGAAGCAGAAGTCGCGGTCCACCGGGTCGATCAGCGGGTGTTTCTGCTTGGGGTGCGTGACCCAGAAGCCCATCATGCCCATCGCCATCTGCACCATCTCGTCGGCATGCGGGTGGTACATGAAGGTGCCGGGGCGGCGCGCGACGAATTCGTAGACGAAGGTCTTGCCCGGCTGGATGGTCGGCTGGGTCAGGCCGCCGATGCCGTCCATGCCATTGGGCAGGCGCTGGCCGTGCCAGTGGATCGTCGTGTGCTCGGGCAGCTTGTTGGTGACGAAGAGGCGCACACGGTCGCCTTCGACCACCTCGATCGTCGGGCCGGGGCTCTGGCCGTTGTAGCCCCACAGGTGGGCCTTGAAGCCGGGGGCCAGCTCGCGCACCACCGGCTCGGCGACCAGGTGGAACTCCTTGACGCCGTCGCGCATGCGCCAGGGCAAGGTCCAGCCGTTGAGCGTGACGACCGGGTTGTAGGGCCGTCCGTCCGGTGGCTGCAGCGGGGGCATCGTGTCGGGCTTGTCCTGCAGCACCGGCTCGGGCAGCGCGGCCATCGCGACCTTGCTGACCGCGGCGGCGCTGGCCGCCGTGGTGATGGCGCCGGCGGCGCCGAGGAGGGAGCGTCGGGAAACCATGGGCGGATCCTTCAGTGGCCGGCGGCCACCGGCGCGGCGGCACCCGGCGCCGCCATCGGCGTGAGCCGGGTCGGCCCGAGCAGGGCCAGGTCGAGGTCGGCGCGCGCGAGCCAGAAGTCGCGCTGCGCCTCGAGCGCGGCGTTGACGCCGGCGATCTGCGCGCGCGCATCGGCGAGCAGCTCGAACACGCCGATCAGCATGCCGTTGTAGCGCAGCACGTTCTCCTCGGCGATGCGCCGGCGCAGTGGCAGCAGCGCGTCGCGGTGGTGGGTCGCGATGTCCCAGGCGCTGCGCACCAGAGCGGCTGGGAGATCGGCTTCGAGCTGCCGATCTTCGACAGCGGCGACGCGCGCCGCGCACGCGCCGAGGGCCAGTACCGGCAGACGCTGGAGCTTGCTGCCGCGACCGCCGTCAATGCCCGCTCGGAAGTCCGCGAGGCCTACGCGGCCTACCGCAGCGCCTGGGACATCGCGACCCACCACCGCGACGCGCTGCTGCCACTGCGCCGGCGCATCGGCGAGCAGCTCGAACACGCCGATCAGCATGCCGTTGTAGCGCAGCACGTTCTCCTCGGCGATGCGCTGGCGCAGCGGGACGATCTCGTCGCGGTG
>DATMJX010000386.1:0-7516 GCA_035553715.1 Methylibium sp. | reverse complement strand
ACCTGACGCTGACGCCGGCGGTCTACACGCGCCGCGGCGCCGGCGTGGGCGCCGAGTTCCGCTACCTCGAGCCGGGCTACCGCGGCACGCTCGAGACGCATGTGCTGCCGAGCGACCGCGTGGCCGACCGTGACCGCTGGTCGCTGCTGTTCGACCACGAGGCCCGCTGGGAGGGTGCGGCGGTCGGCGAGGTCGATTACCGCATCGGACTGCAGCGGGTCTCGGACGACGACCACTGGAAGGACTTCTCGCGCGGCGTGCCCAGCCAGACCCCGCGCCTGCTGCCGGCCGACGCGCTGGCGACACGCCGCTTCGACAGCCGCTGGGGCGACACGGTCGCCTACGCGCGGGTGCAGAGCTGGCAGGTGCTGCAGGACCTCGACCCGGCCAGCCGCATCGTCGCGCCCTACCGGCGCGAGCCCCAGATCGGTCTGCGCCAGCGCGGTGGCGCCGGCGGTTTCGAGTGGACCTGGCAAACCGAGGTCAACCGCTTCGAGAACGAGGACCGTCTGCTGCAGTCGGGTCAGCGCCTGCATGCACTGGGCTCGCTGACGCGACCCTGGTGGCCGTCGGGCGAGCCGGGCTGGACGATCACGCCGCGGCTGTCCTTCAACGCGGCCACCTACGACCTCGACCAGGCGATGGACGACGGCGGGCGTCGCGCCTCGCGCTTCATCCCGACGGTGGCGCTCGACAGCGCCTGGGTGTTCGAGCGCGACGGCGAATGGTTCGGGCGCACGCTGACGCAGACGCTCGAGCCGCGAGTGCTGTACGTCAACACCCCCTTTCGCGACCAGGACGGGTTGCCGCTGTTCGACACCGCGCCGCTGGACTTCAACTTCAGCTCGATCTACGCGGACAGCGCCTTCTCCGGCATTGACCGGGTGTCCGACGCCCACCAGGTGACGCTGGGCGTCACGACGCGCTTCCTCGACCGCCAAACCGGCGCCGAGGCGCTGCGGCTCGGCCTCGCGCAGCGCCTGTTGCTGCGCGACCAGCGCATCACGCCGGACGGGCAGCCGCTGACGCGCCGCTGGTCCGATGTGCTGCTGCTCGGCTCGACGACGCTGGTGCCGCACTGGTGGCTCGACGGCACGCTGCAGTTCGACGCCGACCAGAGCCGCGTCGCGCGCAGCATCGTCGCGGCGCGCTGGTCGCCCGGGCCGCTGCGCACCCTCAGCGTCGCGCACCGCTACGTGCGCGACACCGCCGGGCCGACCGCCACGACGCTGCTGACGCGCGGTGCCAGCGACCAGCTCGAAGTCGGCTGGCAGTGGCCCTTGAACCAGGCCGCGCGCGCCTACGCGGCGGCCGAGGAGGCGCGCGACGCGCTGCTGCGCGATGGCCGCGCGCGCCCGCCCCGCACGGCGTCGGCGGACTGCCGCGGCGCCTGGTACACGGTCGGCCGGGTCAACTACAGCCGGCGCGATTCGCGCATCACCGACTCGATCTTCGGTTTCGAGTACGACGCGGGCTGCTGGATCGGCCGCATCGTCGCCGAGCGGCTGTCGACCGGCCGCAGCGAGGCGACCACGCGGCTGCTGTTCCAGCTCGAGCTGGTCGGTCTGTCGCGGCTGGGCTCGAACCCGCTGAAGACGCTGAAGGACAATATCCCCGGCTACCGCCTGCTGCGCGATGACGCGCAGGTGGTCACGCCGGCTTTCTCGACCCCCTGAGCGATCTCCCGAAGACCTTCCCGCGATGCGAGCTGCTGCCCTGTTGCTTTCCCTGCTCCGTGGCGCCCGCCGTGCGCTGATCCTGGCTCCGGCGGTGCTGCTGTCGTGGACGGCATGGCCTGCCGCGGCGCAGGTGCCCACCGGCGACTACATCGTCGCCGTCGTCGACCAGGAGCTCGTCACCAACGGCGAGGTCCGCCAGCGCGTCGCGCTCACGAAGCTCGAGGCGGCCCAGAGCGGCCAGCCCCTCGCCCCCGACAGCGAGCTGCTCCAGCAGGCGCTCGAGACGCTGATCAACGAGCGCGCCCAGCTCAGCCATGCGCGCGATTCCGGCCTGCGGATCGACGCGGGCGAGATCGACCGGGCGATGGCCAGCATCGCCGCGCAGAACCGCATCAACCTGGATCAGATGCGCCAGCGCCTGCAGCGCGAGGGCATCGACTACGAGCAGTTCCGTCGCAACCTGCGCGACCAGATGCTGCTCGAGCGCGTGCGCGAGCGCGACGTTCGGGCGGCCATCAAGGTCAGCGATGCCGACGTCGACTCGCTGCTGGCCTCGCGCAGCAGCGGCGTCGCGCCGCCGCAGTACAACATCGCCCAGCTGCTGATCGGCGTGGCCGAGAGCGCATCGGAGGAGGAAGTGGCGAAGCGCCGCGCGGTGGCCGAGGGCGCACTGGCGCGCGCGCGGGCCGGCGAGGACTTCGCCAAGCTCGTCATCGAGCTGTCCAGCGGCGCGAAGGAGCAGGGCGGTGCTCTCGGGCTGCGGGGGGCCGACCGCCTGCCCGACCTGTTCGTCGACGCCGTGCGCGAGCTGCGTGGCGGCCAGGTCGTGCCGAAACTGCTGCGCTCGGGCGCGGGCTTCCATGTGCTCAAGCTGCTCGAGAAGCGCGAAGGCGGCGTGCTGATCACGCAGACGCGCGCGCGGCACATCCTGCTGCGGCCGGGCGCCGGGCTCAGCCAGCAGGCGGTGATCGCACGGCTGACCGAATTCAAGCGCCAGCTGGAGGGCGGGGCGGTGAACTTCGCGCAGCTCGCGCGCGCGAACTCGCAGGACGGCAGCGCGGCGCAAGGCGGCGAGCTCGGCTGGGCCTCGCCGGGCCAGTTCGTGCCGGAGTTCGAGGAAGCGATGAAAAACCTCGCGCCGAACCAGATCTCGGAGCCGGTGGTGTCGCGTTTCGGCGTGCACCTGATCCAGGTGCTGGAGCGGCGCGACCAGGCGGCCGACCGCAAGCAGCAGCGCGAGATCGCGCGCAACATCCTGCGCGAGCGCAAGTTCGACACCGCTTACAGCGAATGGTCGCGCGAGGTGCGCGCGCGCGCCTACGTGGAGATGCGCGAGCCGCCGCGGTGAGTCCGCATCCGTGAGACACATCCCGCGCAAGCGCTTCGGCCAGCATTTCCTGGCCGACCACGCGGTGATCGAGGCGATCGTCGCGGCGATCGACCCGCGCCCTGGCCAGGCGCTCGTCGAGATCGGGCCCGGCCTTGGCGCGCTGACCGATCCGTTGGTGGCGCGGTGCGGGCGGCTCACCGTCGTCGAGCTCGACCGCGACCTGGCGACGCGTCTGCGGCGACGCCCCGAGCTCGAGGTGATCGAGTCCGACGTGCTGCGGGTCGATTTCGCGGCGCTGCCGAGACCGGCCGGCGCAAAGCTGCGTCTGGTCGGCAACCTGCCCTACAACATCTCGACCCCGATCCTCTTCCACCTGCTGCCGGCCGCCGCCGTGGTCGAGGACCAGCACTTCATGCTGCAGAAGGAGGTCGTCGAGCGCATGGTCGCCGCGCCCGGCAGCAAGGACTATGGCCGCCTGTCGGTGATGCTGCAGTGGCGCTACGACCTCGAATCGGTGCTCGACGTGCCGCCCGAGGCTTTCGAGCCGCCACCCCGGGTCGAATCAGCGGTGGTGCGGATGCAGCCCTGGCCGCAGCCAGCCGCGCTGGACGCCGCCCTCCTCGAGGAGCTGGTGGCGGTGGCCTTCTCGCAGCGCCGCAAGCTGCTGCGCCACACGCTGGGAAGCTGGCTCGAGGCGCGCGGCGCTGCGGTGGACTTCGACGTCCAGCGCCGTGCCGAAGAGGTGCCGGTGGCGCAGTACGTCGCGCTCGCCGCGGCGTTGTCGGCCGCGCCATGAACAACGGGCCCCGCGGGGCCCGTTGTCATCGGGGGTCGGCGCCTCAGGCGGCGACCAGCCAACCGGCGGTGTCGAAGGCGCTGCTCATCGGCGGCAGCGCCACCGTGATCATGCCGGGCGTCGGCTTGACCGGCTTGGTCGGCTTGACCTCGTCCTGGGCTTCCATCGCCCGCTCTCCCTGCCCGAATTCCGGGGAGCGGGCTACTGAAAAGAATAGAAGCACCTGAAGGGTATCTTGCGTTCCCCCCAGAAGTCGGCGGCGTCTCGGAACACGTCGAGCAACTGCTCGCGGGCCTCCCGGTCGAAGCGCGGGTTGTCGGGGATCTGCTCGAGCACGACGACAAAGCCGGGCTGCGCGCCCGACTTGTGGACCAGATCGGTCATGCAGTCATACAGCGCGTCGAGGTTCTTCCCGAAATGCGCCGGGAACAGGAAGGCCTCGGCGATCCCCTCCATCACCTCCTGCTTCGACTGGGCATTGCCCAGGTTCACATACAGGAAGTGCTGGCCGAGGTCCTGGGCCGCAAGCTGCAGGTCCTCCACGCGGAACGCGCGGATGGCCTGCACGATGTTCGGACGGACGGTCTGCAACGGCATCATGGTCGTGTCCCCCTCGATTCCTCGGTCAGAGCACTCACTGCGCGATGAGGCGGAAGCTCGCGTAGTGATCGTCGGTGTACCAGCAGGCCTCGGGCGTGGCGGGCTGGTGCCCGCCGCACACGATCCGCCGGGCCCCCCGATCGCGGGACCCTGGCGTGGGCACGGTGTATTCGCGGTAGTAGCCCCGGGTCTGGCTCGGAAGCAGCCGCTCCCGGTTACCGAACACGGTGCCGTCCTTCGAATAAGGGAAAGGCCCGCCGGCCCGGATGGCCCGATGGGTCTCTTGTGCCTCTGCCGGCAGAGCCGACACAGCGACAGCCGGATCCTGCGGCGGCCGTCGAGCTTCGGCACCAGGCCCCAGGGCTGCCACTGAAACGGCGGCTACCGAGACCAGAACCGCGGCCCACAAACGCCAACCAGACAGCCGCGAAGACGGACCGGTCCAGCGCACGGGTTATCCCTTAATCACGAAGCCCGAATGGTACCGAAACCCCCCCGAAAGCTCAAGGGGATGCCTCAATTTTCAGCAGCGATCCGAGGGCTTTGTTTTAAAGTTTGTGTGCGCTCGCTACTTAAGGCGTCGGCAATCCGTGATGACTTCCGGGGTGCTGCGGGCCGGGGCGCTCAGCGCACCGCGTTGGCGTCGGCGACCGTGAGGGCGGTCAGGTTGACGATGCGCCGCACGGTGGCCGACGGGGTGAGGATGTGCACCGGCTTGGCGGCGCCGAGCAGCACCGGCCCGATCGCGATGCCCCCGCCGGCCGCAGTTTTCAACAGGTTGTACGCGATGTTGGCGGCGTCGATGTTCGGCAGCACCAGCAGGTTGGCGTCGCCGCTGAGGGTGCTGCGCGGCATCAGGCGCTGCCGTGCGGCGCCGTCGAGCGCCATGTCGCCGTGCATCTCGCCATCCACTTCGAGCCAGGGCGCCTGGCTGTGGAGCAGCGCGAGCGTGCGGCGCATCTTGACCGCGCTCGGGTGATCGCTGGTGCCGAAGTTGGAGTGCGACAGCAGCGCCGCCCGGGGCTGCACGCCGAAGCGCCGCATCTCTTCGGCGGCCATCACGGTGATCTCGGCCAGCTCTTCCGGGCTCGGGTCGGCGTTGACGTGGGTGTCGACCAGGAAGACCTGCCGCCCCGGCAGCATCAGGCCATTCATGCAGGCATAGACCTGCACGTTCTGCGGGGTGCTCGGGCTGCCGCCGGCGCGTTTGCCGATGACCTGGTCGACGTATTGCAGGTGCTGCGCGGTCGTGCCCCAGGTGCCGCAGAGCATGCCGTCGACCTCGCCCTTCTCGAGCAGCATCGCGCCGATCAGGGTCAGGCGCCGGCGCATCTCGATCTTGGCGACCTGCACCGTGATGCCCTTGCGCTCGGTCATCCGGTGGTAGGTCTGCCAGAAGTCGCGGTAGCGGTGGTCGTTCTCGACGTTGACGACCTCGTAGTCCCGGCCTTCCTGCAGGCGCAGGCCGAATTTTTCGCAGCGCTGGGCGATCACCGCCGGGCGGCCGATCAGCGTCGGGCGTGCCAGGCCTTCGTCGACCACCACCTGCACGGCACGCAGCACGCGCTCCTCCTCACCCTCGGCGTAGGCGACGCGGTTCTTCGGTGCACGCTTGGCGAGGTTGAAGATCGGCCGCATGGTCTGGCCGGACGCGTAGACGAAGCCTTGCAGCTTCTCGCGGTAGGCGTCGAGGTCGACGATCGGCCGTTGTGCGACGCCCGATTCCGCGGCCGCCCGGGCCACGGCCGGTGCGATCTTCATCATCAGCCGCGGATCGAAGGGCTTGGGGATCAGGTATTCGGGGCCGAAGCTCAGCGTCGCACCGGCATAGGCGGCGGCCACGACCTCGCTCTGCTCGGCCTGCGCGAGCTCGGCGATCGCGTGCACCGCGGCGATCTCCATCTCATCGGTGATCGTCGTCGCGCCGCTGTCGAGCGCGCCGCGGAAGATGTAGGGGAAGCACAGGACGTTGTTGACCTGGTTCGGGTAGTCGGTGCGGCCGGTGGCCATGATCGCGTCGTCGCGCACCGCCTTGACGTCCTCGGGCAGGATCTCCGGGTTCGGGTTGGCAAGGGCGAAGATCAGCGGGTTCTTCGCCATCTTCGCGACCATCTCCTTCTTCAGCACGCCGCCGGCGGACAGGCCGAGGAAGATGTCGGCGTCCGCGATCACCTCGCTCAGCGAACGCTGGCTCGTTTCCTGGGCGAACTCGGCCTTGTCCGGATCCATCAGCTCGGCGCGGCCCTTGTAGACGACCCCAGCCAGGTCGGTGACCCAGATGTTCTCGCGCGGCAGGCCGAGCTTGACCAGCAGGCTCAGGCAGGCCAGCGCCGCCGCGCCGGCGCCCGAGGCGACCAGCTTGACCTGCTTGATGTCCTTGCCGACCACTTTCAGGCCGTTCAGCGCGGCCGCGCCGACGACGATCGCGGTGCCGTGCTGGTCGTCGTGGAAGACCGGGATCTTCATGCGCTCGCGCAGCGCGCGCTCGACGTAGAAGCAGTCCGGCGCCTTGATGTCCTCGAGGTTGATGCCGCCGAAGGTCGGCTCGAGCGCGGCGATGCAGTCGATCAGCTTGTCGAGGTTCTTCTCATTGAGTTCGATGTCGAAGACGTCGATGCCGGCGAACTTCTTGAAGAGCACCCCCTTGCCCTCCATCACCGGCTTGGCCGCCAGCGGGCCGATGTCGCCCAGGCCGAGCACCGCGGTGCCGTTGGTGACGACGGCGACGAGGTTGCCGCGCGAGGTGTAGCGGAAGGCGTTGGCCGGATCGGCGACGATTTCCTCGCAGGCCGCCGCGACGCCCGGCGAGTAGGCCAGCGCCAGGTCGTGCTGGTTGATCAGCTGTTTGGTCGCGGCGATCGCGACCTTGCCTGGGGTCGGGAACTCGTGATACTCCAGCGCCGCTTGGCGCAGTTCGGCACGCTTTTCGTCTGGGGTGGGCATGGTGAGCTTCCGTGGGGCCGGTGGGGGTGCCGGCGTGGGCCCGTCGGCGGACGCATTCGGAACCGAGGGCGGCGCGGGGCGTCGAGGGATTGTAGGAAGATGCCGTCGTGCGGGCCGCAGGGCAGCACGCGCAGTGTTTCAAGCCCGGCCCCACGCCGCCATGCGCGA
>DATMJX010000385.1:0-2663 GCA_035553715.1 Methylibium sp. | reverse complement strand
CGCCGACGCCGCCGCCGATGCGTCCGCCCCAGCCGCCGAGGCCCACTCCCACGGTCGGGCCGGGCTTGACGACGGTGGCGTCGGGCGAGATCGCGGCGCTGAGGATGCTGCGCGCGTTGGCGTTGCGGGCCGTGCCCAGGTAGGCCTCGGCGAGCGGGCGCTCGCCGGTGGCCACGGCGTCGGGGCCGAGCACCGGCGTCGCGCCGCGCGCCGTCACCTCGGCGGCGAGCACGTCCTGGCAGACGCGCTTGACCGGCAGCTCGGCGGCCTCGCACACCACCAGCACGCGGCTGCCGCGCAGCGAGATGTTGGCGAATTGCGGATCGCTCCACTCGGCCCCGGTCTGGGTCGAGGCGCAGCCGGTCGCCAGCAGCGTGGCGGCAAGGGCGGAACAGATTCTGGGGCGCATGGCAGGTCTCCCTTCGGGGCGCACAGCTTACTGCGCGCCGCGCGATCCGCCCGCCGCTCAGACGTTGCTGGTCGAGCGCACCTCGTCGATGGTGGTGAGCCCCTGCAGCACCTTCTCGATGCCGTCCTGCCGCAGCGTCAGCATGCCCTCGGCCAGCGCGGTCTGCTGGATCGCCTCGGCACGCGCGCCGGTCTGGATCAGGTGGCGCAGCTCGCGCGAGACCGGCATCAGCTCGTGGATGCCGTGGCGGCCGCGGAAGCCGGTCTGCGCGCAGGCCGGGCAGCCGCGCGCGCGGTAGTGCTGCAGCACGCCGTCGCGGCCGTAGCGCGCGCGCCAGTCGGCCTGCAGCGTGGTGCGCGCCGCCGCCGGGTCGGCGGGGCGCAGCGCGAACAGGTGGTCGTCGAGCAGCTCCTCGAGCTCGGCTTCGCTCATCGGGCGCTGCTCGCGGCACTCGGTGCACAGCTTGCGAACCAGGCGCTGGGCCATCACCAGCAGCAGCGAGTCGGCGAAGTTGAACGGGTCCATGCCCATGTCGAGCAGCCGGGTCACGGTCTCGGGGGCGCTGTTGGTGTGCAGCGTCGTGAGCACCAGGTGGCCGGTCAGCGAGGCCTCGATCGCGGTGCGCGCGGTCTCCGCGTCGCGCACCTCGCCGACCATGATCACGTCCGGGTCGGCGCGCAGGAAGGCGCGCAGCGCCTTCGCGAAGGTCCAGTCGATCTTCGGGTTCACCTGGACCTGGCGCAGCCCGGGCTGGGTGATCTCGATCGGATCCTCGGCGGTCCAGATCTTGCGCTCGGGCACGTTGATGTGGCTGAGCGCCGAGTGCAGGCTGGTGGTCTTGCCCGAGCCGGTCGGCCCGACGCACAGCACCAGCCCGTAGGGCCGCTCCATCGCCGCCTTCAGCAGCCCGAGGTGACGCTCGCTCAGGCCCAGGCTGTCCACCGGCACCGGCTTGGCCGAGGTCAGCAGGCGCATCACCACGTCCTCGAGGCCGTTGTTGGTCGGCACGGTGGCGACGCGCAGCTCGAGCTTGTGGCCGGGCGCGAACTTGGCGAAGTTGATCTTGCCGTCCTGCGGCTTGCGGCGCTCGGAGATGTCGAGGTCGCACATGATCTTGATGCGACCGATCACCGCCGCGCGGTAGGTGTGCGGCAGCTCGAGGTAGGGGCGCAGCAGGCCGTCCTTGCGGAAGCGGATCTTGAGCTTGTCGCGGCCCGGGTAGTTTTCGATGTGGATGTCGCTGACGCCCTGGGCGTGGGCCTCGAGGATCATCGTGTGGATCAGGCGCACGAGCGAGTTGTCGCTCTGCTCGATCGGCTTGTCGTTGTCCTTTGACTCGGCGCCCTCGCGCTCGAGGCTCTCGAGCAGCTTGCCGGCATCGGCTGTCTCGACGTCGAAGGCGCTGGTGTCGGCGGTCTCGACGCCGATGCGCGCATAGGCGATCTGCAGCGCGGCGGCGAGATCGCCGTGGCGCGCCAGCACCGGCGCGACCTTGCACTGGCTCGCGAACTCCAGCTCCTCGAGCGTCACGCGCTTGGACGGGTCCTCGACGGCCACCACCAGCGCGCCGTCGCGCAGCAGCAGCGGCAGCGCGCGCAGCCGCTCGGCCACCGGATGGGGCAGGCGGCGCAGCGCCTCGGCCTCGATCGGGAAGCTGCCGACGTCGACCAGCGGGTAGCCCATCTTGCGCGCCAGCGCGGTCTGCAGGTCCTGGCGCGAGATGCGGCCCAGCCGCACCAGCAGCTCACCGATCGGCACGCTGCGGTCGCTCTTCTGCTGCTCGAGTGCCTCCTCGAGCTGGCGCTGGTCGATCAGGCCCAGCGCGATCAGCGCCTCGCCGATGCGCACCATCGGCATGCGGCTCTGCTGCTCGATCGCGGCGAGCAGCTGCGCGGGCGTGACGCTGTGCTGCGCGACCAGGATGTCGCCGAGCTTGCGATGACGCAGGTCGTGCTGCACGCGCGCGGCCTCCTGGACCTGCTCGGGCGTGGCGGCGCGCGTCTCCACCAGCAGATCGCCCAGGCGCGCGCCGATCTCGATCGAGGCGATCGACTCCTGCGGCACGAACAGCCGCGTGGCCGCGCCGCGCGCGCCCTGCGGCGGGAACAGGAAGACGCCGAGCTCGCTCTGCACATGGCCGAGGGTCTCGCCCTCGAGCTGCTCATCGCCCTTCAGGCGGATCGTGTAGCGGGTGCGCGCCGGCGGCGCGCACCCGCTACACGATCCGCCTGAAGGGCGATGAGCAGCTCGAGGG
>DATMJX010000384.1:0-3296 GCA_035553715.1 Methylibium sp. | reverse complement strand
CACCCGATCCCATCCCGAACTCGGCCGTGAAACACCTCAGCGCCCATGGTACTGCATCCCAAGATGCGGGAGAGTCGGTCGCCGCCGGGCCACCACGCCGGATCCAACACACGACGCCACCACACCACCACCGCGGGGTGGAGCAGCCCGGTAGCTCGTCAGGCTCATAACCTGAAGGTCACAGGTTCAAATCCTGTCCCCGCATCCAACGATTCCGAACAAGAGAACACATGAAGCCCGCTGGCCAGCGCCAGCGGGCTTGCCGCGTTTCCACCCTCCTCAGCGGGCAGCGCGCCAGCCGCGCGCAGCAGGTAACCGTCTTTCCTCGACTGCCTTGCGGCACGTGGTGCTGGTCGGCTGACCTGCGCGGCTGCTGGGCGGCGCGGATGTCGGTTGTCGCCCTTACGCGTAGGGGTATGGGCGGTGCCGGACGGTCAGCGGGGTGAGGTGATCAGCGTGGTGCAGCGGCGACGCCGCTGGACGACGGAGCAGAAGCTGGCGCTGGTCGAGGAGGCGATGTGCCCCGGCTCGTCGGTGGCGGGCGTCGCGGACCGCCACGGCGTGAGCCGCAGCCTGCTGTTCGAGTGGCGGCGTCAGGCCCGCGAGGGGACGATGTCGGGCCTGGTCCGGACGGAGCCGGAGGTCCCGCCCAGGCTGGTGCCGGTTCGCGTTGTCGAGGATCCGCCGCCGCGGCCGCAGGCTCCAGCATCGTCACGTCCTGACCGGCCTGCGCGGTCCGGCATGACGATCGAACTGGTGTTGCGGAACGGCCGTGTGCTGCGGGTATCCGAGGCAATCCGGCCGGAGGTGCTGGGTCGGCTGGCGGCGGCGCTCGACGCCTGATGCTGGCGCTGCATGCTGGGGTGCGCGTGCACCTCGCGCTCGGCGCGACCGACATGCGCAAGGGCTTCGACGGGTTGGCGGCGCAGGTGCAGACAGTGTTGAAGGCCGATCCGTTCTCCGGCCACCTGTTCCTGTTCCGCGGCAAGCGTGGCGACCTGCTGAAGGCGCTGTGGTGGGATGGCCAGGGACTGGTGCTGTTGGCCAAGCGCCTTGAGAAGGGCCGCTTTATCTGGCCGACGATCGCGCGTGAGGGCGTGGTGACGCTGACGGCGGCGCAGCTGGCGATGCTGCTGGAGGGCCTCGACTGGCGCACGCCGACACCGAGCTGGAAGCCCGAGATCGCCGTATAGTCCCTTGCCCCGACGCGGCGGCATCTGGGACGATTCCGGCGTGAGCCCGCAGCCCGACAACGCACTGCCCGAGGCCCCCGCCGCCTTGGTGGCGATGATCGCGGCGCTACGCGGGGAGTTGGCCGAGGAGCGCACGGCCCGCCGCATCGCTGAACTCGGCTTGCAGGCCAAGACGCTGGAGGCGGAGCGGCTGCGGGTGCAGATCGCACGCCTCCGGCACGAGCAGTTCGGGCGCTCCTCGGAGCGCCTGGCGGGCGAGGTCGAGCAGCTCGAGCTGCGGCTCGACGAGGTGCTGGCCGACATCGCTACTGCGGGCGGTGCGGATGACGCCGAGGACCAGGCGGCCAGCGCCAAGGCGCCGGAGGAGAAGGCGCGGCGACGCGGCCGCAAGCCGCTGCCGGACAGCCTGCCGCGGCGGGATGTCGAGCACCTGCCCGCCGAGGGCTGCACCTGCCGGGCCTGCGGCGGCGCGCTGCGGAAGGTGGGCGAGAGCGTCACCGAGGTCCTGGAGTATCGCCCCGGCCGGTTCGAGGTGGTGCGCCACGTCCGGCCCGCGTTCTCCTGCCGGGCCTGCGAGGCGATGACGCAGGCGCGGATGCCCTCGACCCCGATCGAGCGCGGCAGGCCGGGGCCGGGGCTGCTGGCCCATGTGCTGGTCTCGAAGTACTGCGACCACATTCCGCTCTACAGGCAGTCGGAGATCTACGCCCGCGACGGACTGGACCTGCCGCGCGGCCTGCTGGCGGGCTGGGTCGGCAAGGCGGCCGCGCTCGCCGAGCCGGTGGCGGCGTTCATCGGCCGTCATGCCCTGGCGGGTCCGCGGGTGCATGCCGATGACACGCCGATGCCGATGCTCTCGCCGGGAAAGGGCAAGACGCAGACGGCACGGTTCTGGGCCTACCTGCGCGATGATCGGCCATTCGGCGGGCGTGATCCCCCCGCGGTGCTCTACGAGTTCACGCCGGATCGGAAGGGCGAGCATCCGCAGCGGCGCCTGCGCGACTTCCAGGGCCTCCTGCAGGCCGACGCCTATTCCGGGTTCAACGCGCTCTACGAGAGCGGCAGGATCGTCGAGGCGGCATGCTGGACGCACGCGCGGCGCTACTTCCACGACGAGCTGCTGGCCAATGGCAGCCCGCTGGCGCGCGAGGCGATCGAGCGCATGCAGCCTCTGTTCGCCATCGAGGCGGAAATCCAGGGCCAGCCACCGGAGGCGCGTCTCGCCGCCCGCCAGGCCCGCTCGGCACCGATCATGGCCGATCTGCACGGCTGGCTGGAGGCGACGCTGCGGCGGATCTCCGGCAAGTCGGACCTGGCCAAGGCCATCCGCTACACGCTGGCGCAGTGGGGCGCGCTGACGACGGTGCTGCGCGACGGCCGCGCCTGTCTGCACAACAACGCCGCCGAACGGCGCATGCGCCCGCTGGCACTCGGGCGGAAGAACTACCTGTTCGCGGGGTCGCTCGAGGGCGGCAGACGCGCCGCGATCATCCACACCCTGGTCGGCACCGCAGAGCTCAACGGCTGGGATCCGCAAGCCTATCTGCGCGTGCTCCTCGACCGCATCGCCGACCACCCGATCAACCGCATCGGCGAACTCGCGCCCTGGAACCTCCGGCCGCAAGCCGTCTGAGCCACGTCAAGGCGATAATGCCGTAGTCGCCAGTGCACGCTTACGGAAGTTGCTGAGCCAGATCACCCACGCCTTGCCGTGGCAAGGTTTCTCGGCGCTGCTGTACAGGGTGATGCTACGGCGCTCGGGTCAACTGAGCCGTGCCGTCAGTTCCTCGACCGTCATTGGGCGACCGGTGTGGTAGCCTTGCAGGGCGCCGATTCCCAACGTCGCCAGTGCGGCCGCGGCCTCTTCGGTTTCAACACCCTCCGCGACGGTCTGCAGATCCATATGGCGGGCGATGTCGACTACTGCCCGGATGATCGCCATTGAATCGCGCGAGGCTGGCAGATCAGCGACGAGGCAGCGATCGACCTTCAGGGCCGAGAAGGGCATCTGCTTCAACAGCTTCAGAGAGGAATAGCCGGCGCCAAAGTCATCGAGCGCCAATTCGAAGCCCTTGATCCGCAGCCGAAGAAGAATGTCTGCCG
>DATMJX010000383.1:0-5624 GCA_035553715.1 Methylibium sp. | reverse complement strand
CGCTGTGGGGCGCGGTGTTCGGCTACCTGTCGCTGTGGTCGGTCTACTGGCTGTTCAAGCTGACCACCGGCAAGGAGGGCATGGGGGCGGGCGATTTCAAGCTCCTCGCCGCGCTGGGTGCCTGGCTCGGCTGGCAGATGTTGCTGCCGATCGTGCTCGCAGCGTCGCTGATCGGCGCCCTGGTCGGCATCGCCCTGAAACTGAGCGGCGGGCTCCACGAAGGCCGCTACGTCCCCTTCGGCCCCTTCCTCGCCGGCGCAGGACTGGTGGTGCTCTTCGCCGGCGCCGCGCGCGTGACGGACTGGCTCGGCTGGGCATGACAGGGTAGTCATGGCGATCGGTGCGCTGCGCATCGGTTTGACCGGAGGCATCGGCAGCGGCAAGAGCACGGCCGCCGCCCGACTGCAATCCCTGGGCGCCAAACTGATCGACACCGACGCGCTCGCCCGCGCCCTGACGGCCCCCGGCGGCGCAGCCGTCGCCGCGCTGGTGGCCCGCTTCGGCGCCGACTGCCTGGCCCCCGACGGCGCGCTCGACCGCCGCTGGATGCGCGACCGTGCCTTCACAAACCCCGATGTTCTGCGCGCCCTCGAGGACATCCTCCATCCACTGATCGGCCAGTCGGCGGAGCGTCTCGCGCACCAGCATGCCGATGCTGCCTGCATCGTCTTCGATGTGCCTCTGCTGGTCGAGGCCGGAACGTGGCGCCATCGCGTCGATCGCGTGCTGGTGATCGACTGCAGCGAGACCACACAGCGCCGGCGTGTCGCCGCGCGTCCCGGATGGTCCGCAGACGCGGCCGACCACGTGATCGCGCGCCAAGCCCCGCGTCTGCGGCGGCGCGCCGCTGCAGACGCCGTGATCGACAACGAGCGCGATGAACTCGCGCTGCTGCACGACAGCCTCATGCAGCTTTGGCAACTCTGGGTGCGGCCGCGGACCTGAGGGCACGCTGTGGAACAATCCGTCGCATCGTCAGCGGCGGAGCGGCCGGCCTTGATCCTGTACGAATACCCGTTCAACGAGAGTATCCGCACGATGCTGCGGCTCGAGCATCTGTTCGACCGCCTTGCCACGCTCGTCGAGCGCGATGCCCCGATCGACCACCATTTCGCCTTGGGGACGATCTTCGAGATCATGGACGTCGCCTCGCGCGCCGACTTGAAGAGCGACCTGCTGAAGGATCTGGAGCGGCACCGCGCCCAACTGGTCCAGTTCCGCGGCAACCCGTCGATTTCCGAGGCCGCGCTCGATCAGGTCATCGCGCGCATCGACCAGGCTTTCGAGGCACTGAACCGGCTGCCGGGCAAGGCCGGGCATGCCCTCACGTCGAACGAGTGGCTGATGAGCATCCGCAGCCGCATCAGCATCCCGGGCGGCACCTGCGAGTTCGATCTGCCGTCCTACTATGCATGGCAGCACGAGAGCCCGGCACTGCGCCGCGCCGACCTCGAACGCTGGATCCTGACCCTGGCGCCGCTGGCCAACGCGCTGAAAGTGCTGATGGCACTGCTGCGCGAGTCAGGGGCGCCGCACATGGTGGTCGCGCCCGCCGGCCAGTACCAGCAAAGTCTCGCGGCGGGCCGCAGCTTCAGCCTGTTGCGTGTGCGCATCGACCGCGAGCTCGGCTTGATCCCTGAAATCAGTGGGCACCGGTTGATGGTGTCGATCCGCTGGATGCGGGCCGACAGCGAGGGACGCTTGCGGCCTCACACCGAAGACACGGCCTTCGAGCTCACGCTGTGCGCATGATCGAGCCGATGCCGCGTCGTGTCGTTCCCTGCCCGCAATGCGGGCGCGAGAGCGAGTTCGCGCCCACCAACCCCTACCGGCCCTTTTGCAGCGAGCGCTGCAAGCTCGGGGACCTGGGCGCCTGGGCCAATGAAAGCTACCGCGTCGCTGCACCGCCAGCCGCACCCGACGACCTCCAAGACGGCCCCTGAGTCTCAGCGCCCCTGCTTCTCGGGATGGTCAACCGCAAGTCCCGGGTCCACACTGCAGGCTTCAACACCAGCAGAGTTCAGGATCGGTTCGATGGCGCAGTTCAAGGGTCCTCGGCAAACAGCCTCCGACATGCCCTCCGGGAGCGAGAGTCCGCAGGGTCCGGCTGCGGCCAATCGCGACCACGACGACCACACGTGGTTCGATTCGTCGTGGCAGCTGCGCAAGGGCCTCGATGTTGCGGAGCTGACGGTGTCGCCCGAAGGCTGGGCCGCGTTCGGCTCCGAGCCCCTCAACCCGCGTGCGTCGGGCCGCTGAAGCCCCGCTCCTCGGCCAACCAGCGCAGCACCGGCACGGTGCCCGGCAGCACCGGCTGCACCGCCACCGGCAACTGCTGCCAGCTCGCCGACTGTCCCTCGCGCATCGCCAGCTCGCCACGCCAGGTGCGGACCTTGCAGAAATGCAGCCGCACCCGCGCATGCGGGTAGTCGACGATCTCGACTTTCCAGCGTTCGGCCCCCTCGATGCGGATGCCGAGTTCCTCGTCGAGCTCGCGCGCCAGTGCCGCCTCGACCGACTCGTCGCGCTCGAGCTTGCCCCCCGGGAACTCCCAGTAGCCGGCATAGACCTTGCCGGCTGGCCTCGATGTCAGCAGGAAACGCCCCCCCGCGTCGATCAGCACACCGACGGCAACGTCGACCGGCACGCGCGCGTCCATCGCCTCAGCCATCGATCCGCCCCACCAGGTCGCGCGCGAACTGCCAGGCCACCCGGCCCGAGCGCGAGCCACGCTCGAGCGCCCACACCAGCGCATCGGGTCGTGCCGCCGCGATGCGGGACTCGTCCAGGCCGAAGGCCCGCAGCCACTGCCCGACGATCGCCAGGTACTCGTCCTGGCTGAAGGGATAGAAGCTGATCCACAGCCCGAAGCGCTCGGACAGCGAGATCTTCTCCTCGACGCCCTCGCCCGGGTGCACCTCGCCGTCGGACGTGTGCTTGTAGCTGAGGTTCTCCTGCAGGTACTCGGGCAGCAGGTGGCGGCGGTTCGAGGTCGCGACGATCAGCACGTTGTCGCCGGCGCGTGCCACCGAGCCGTCGAGCACCGACTTCAGCGCCTTGTAGCCGGCCTCGCCCTCGTCGAAGCTGAGATCGTCGCAGTAGACGAAGAAGCGCTCCGGCCGCTCAGCCACCGCCTCGACGATGTCCGGCAGGTCCAGCAGATCGGTCTTGTCGACTTCGATCAGGCGCAGTCCCTGCGGCGCATAGGCATTCAGGCAGGCCTTGACCAGCGAGGACTTGCCGGTGCCACGCGCACCGGTCAGCAGCATGTTGTTGGCGGGCCGTCCGGCAACGAATTGCGCGGTGTTGCGCACCATGCGCTCCTTCTGCGCATCGACCTCGCACAGCTCGTCGAGGTGGATCGTCGCGACCTGCCGCACCGGCTCGAGCCAGCCGCCCCCGAGCAGCGAGGCGCCACGGCGGCGGTAGCGGAACGCGGTCGATGCCGCCCAGTCGGGCGGCTGCACCGCCTGGTGGCCCGGACCGGGCAGCAGCGCATCGACACGGGCCAGCAGCGCTTCGGCGCGCTGCAGCAGGCGTTGGAGGTCGTCACTCATGGGCGGCAAGTGTAGGAGCGGGGTTGTCGGGCGCCCCGAGCGCGGCCGCGATCTCGCCGCGCGCGCGCGCAGCGAGCGCGCGGCGCTCGGCATGCTCGCTGCCCAGCGATGGCAGAAACTGCACCTGTACCCGCAGCCCCTGGGCACACACGACCCGCCACAGGCTCTGCAGCAGCGTGGTGTCGCCGACGAAGGCCACTGCCGGGCTGACGGCCTGCGTGGCGTCGGAGAAGCGCAGCGCAACCGGCTGCACCGGCGTCGCGGTGGCGATCGCGGCCTGCAGCAAGTTGGCGTGGAAAGGCAGCAGCGAGCGGCCCTCGCCGGTCGTGCCCTCCGGGAAGACCGCGACCGCATCCCCGCTGGCGAGCGCCTCGCCGATGTGGTGCATCACGCGCATCGCATCCCGGCGGCGCTCCCGCTCGAGGTAGAGCGTGTCGGCCGCATCGACCAGCCGGTTCAGCACCGGCCAGCGCTTCACGTCGGCCTTGGAGACGAAGCGCGCGCGCGGACACAAGGCGTGGATCGCGGCGATGTCGAGCCAGGACACATGGTTCGCGAGCAGCAGCACGCCACCCGGGCGTGGCGTGCCGGTGCCCTCGAGGGCGACCCCGGCCACCCGTAACAGCTTGGCGGCCCACCAGCGGATGCGCTGTCGCCGCGCGCCGGAGTCAAGCGTCGGAAAGCGCAGCAGCACCACTGCGACGCCATGCAGCACGTGCAGGGCGATGCGCAGCAGCCGCCCCGCGGCGCGCAGCTTCACGCCACTTCGTGCGCGAGCTGACCGGCCACCAGCGTGTAGCGCACCCGCGCCGGCAGCTCGACCCCGCTGGTGTCGAACGCGAACGGCGTGTACTTGCCCTGGCTGCGCAACGCCACGTTGGTCACCGGCCAGCGAGCGTCGGGGTCGAACACGCAAAGATCGGCCACCCCCCCTTCGACGAGCCGCCCCGCGCTCGCCGCGAGCGACCCGAGCGAAGCACCGAGCACGCGCACCGGCTCACTGGTCACGCTCGCGAGCGCGCGCCGCAGGCCGGCGCCCGAGTCCTCGCCCCACTTCAGCGCCAGGCCGAGCAGCAGCTCGAGCCCGGTCGCGCCGGGTTCGGCCTCGGCGAACGGCAGGGTCTTGGCGTCGGCATCGACCGGCGTGTGGTCGGACACCAGCGCGTCGATCGTGCCGTCGGCCAGGGCGGCGGCCAGCGCGTCGCGGTCGCGTGCCTGGCGCAGCGGCGGCACGAGGCGCATCGCCGGGTTGAAGTAGCCGATGTCGACATCGGTCAGGTGCAGCGAGTTGATGCTGACGTCGGCGGTGACCGGCAGCCCCTCGGCCTTGGCCGCACGCAGCAGCGCGACCCCGGCCGCGCTCGACAGCCGGCACAGGTGCACGCGTGCGCCCGAGGCTCGCACGAGATCGAAGATCGTCTGCAGCGCGATCGTCTCGGCGCTGACTGGCACACCCGACAGCCCGAGCCGCGTGGCCACCGCCCCGCTGGCGGCCACGCCCTTGCCCAGCCACGGATCGTTCGGCCGCAGCCAGACCGCGTAGCCGAAGGTCGCCGCGTACTGCAGCGCGCGCGCCAGCACCTGGGTGTCGCGGATCGGCGCGTCGGCCTGCGAGAAGCCGATGCAGCCGGCCTCGGTCAGCTCGGCCATCTCGGTCAATACCTCGCCGGCGAGGCCCCGGGTCAGCGCACCGAGCGGGAACAGCCGGCAGCGGCTGAGCTTGCGGGCGCGGAACTTGAGCATCTCGACCAGCCCCGGCTCGTCGAGCGTCGGGTCGGTGTCAGGCAGGCAGACCAGGCTGGTGATGCCGCCCGCGGCGGCCGCGGCCAGCTCGCTCTCGAGCATGCCCTCGTGCTCGTGGCCGGGCTCGCGCAGGCGCGCCGCCAGGTCCACCAGGCCGGGCGCCACGATGCAGCCGGTGGCGTCCAGGGTGCGATTGGGCGTGAAGCCCGCCGGCTGGTTGCCGATGCCGATGATGCGGCCGGCGGCCAGCGCCACGTCGGCGACCTCGTCGCGGCCCGAGGCCGGGTCGATCACGCGGCCGTTCTTGATCAGGATCTTCATGCC
>DATMJX010000382.1:0-6046 GCA_035553715.1 Methylibium sp. | reverse complement strand
GTGCTGCGGGAGCGCCTCGCGCAGCATGCGCAGCGCACGACGCTCCTCGGTATTGAGCACCGGCCGGCCCATCAGCGGCCAGTCGCCGGGCAGCGGACGGCGGCCGCGCCGCGACGCCGCCCAGCGCCCGAGCCCGTAGCCGAGCAGCAGCAACGCAAGGACGATCGGCAGCAGGGACCAGGTCGGGAGATTCATCGCGGCGGTACGGACCGGGGCGATGCTAGCCGAGCGGGGCGTCCCCGCGGGGGCCTCAGACGCGGTCGCCGTCGATCTGACGCCCGACCTGGGCACGCGCCTCGCCGACGGCCTCCATCAGCTGCTCGAGCCGCAGCGCGTGGCGCTTGAACTGGTAGTTGACCTCGGCCGCGTGTGTCTCGACCAGCTCCTCGAGCTGGCTGCCCAGCGTGTCCGGCGGCAACTGCAGCCAGGCTTCGGACTCCGGACCGTCGCGCTGAACCACGGCGCCGGCGCTGCGGGCGATCTGCAGCATGGCCTTGTTCTCGGTCAGCGCATGGATCATCAGCCGATCGGTGCCGCGGTTGCGCGCATGCGTCACGGCATGGGTGAACAGCCGGCTGCCGTAGCCTCGGCCGCGCGCCGCTGCCGCGACCGAGACGCCGAACTCGGCCAGGGCCGGGGGCGTGGCGGTGGACGAGGGGCCGGGATAGGCGAGGTGGGCCATCGCCAGGAGCTCGAGCCGCCGGTTGAAGATGCCGAACACCTCGTCGCGCTCGAAGTCGAGCCCGCCGACATAGGATTCGATCTGCGTGTCGCTGGCGGCGTAGCCGAAGCGCAGGTAGCGGTCGCCGGCATCCAGGGCCAGCAGGTGCGTCAGGATGCGCTCGCGATGGCGAGGCGCCAGCGAGCGGATCGGAACCCAACGAAGAGGGTGGCTGAAGGACATGGCGCAAATTTTAGGGTTTACCCTAAATCCGGGTTGGTGAAAGGCCGGGGCGCGCGGGGTCTGATGTCGGCCCGGGCAGGGTACCTTCGCTGTATACTTTGTGGCTTTCCTCAATTTCGGCCCGAGGAAAGCGAAAGCCGAGCCGGTTCGTTCAAGCCGGCTCACGGGGGTGAGAGTCCTCGGCCACCGTGCTATCCGCGCGGAGGGTCGCACAAGAGGCACCGATCCCCCGGCATGGTCAGGGCCGGGTTCCACTCAGGATGTTCATGAAAACCTTCAGCGCCAAACCGGCCGAAGTGACGCACGAGTGGTTTGTGATTGACGCGACCGACAAGGTTCTCGGCAGGGTTGCCAGCGAAGTGGCCCTCCGTCTGCGTGGCAAGCACAAGCCCATCTACACGCCTCACGTCGACACCGGCGACTTCATCGTCATCGTCAACGCCGACAAGATCCGGGTCACCGGGGCCAAGGCCACCGACAAGATCTATTACCGCCACTCGGGCTTCCCCGGCGGGATCTACGCGACCAAGTTCAAGGACATGCAAGCCAAGCATCCCGGCCGTGCGCTGGAGAAGGCTGTCAAGGGCATGCTCCCGAAGGGTCCGCTGGGCTACGCGATGATCAAAAAGCTGAAGGTCTATGCCGGTGCCTCGCACCCGCACACCGCCCAGCAACCCAAGCCGCTGGCGATCTGAGGGGAATGGCGATGATTGGCAATTGGAACTACGGAACCGGCCGCCGCAAGTCGTCGGTGGCACGTGTCTTCATCAAGAAGGGCACGGGCCAGATCACGGTCAATGGCAAGCCGGTCGAGGCTTACTTTGGGCGTCAGACCTCGATCATGGTGGTCAAGCAGCCGCTGGTGCTGACCAACAACGTCGAGGCCTTCGACATCAAGGTCAACGTGCATGGCGGCGGCGAGTCCGGCCAGGCCGGCGCGGTGCGCCACGGCATCACGCGCGCCCTGATCGACTATGACGCGGCGCTCAAGAGCGAGCTCAGCCGTGCCGGTTTCGTCACGCGCGATGCGCGCGAGGTCGAGCGCAAGAAGGTCGGCCTGCACGGCGCGCGCCGTCGCAAGCAGTTCAGCAAGCGCTGATCCCGGCCTGCACCGACTGGAAAAAAGCCGCCCTCGGGCGGCTTTTTTCACGCTGGTATCGAGCACTACCGCCGGTTGCACTCGGGAGGCAGTCGCATAGAGGTGGCCCCCTAGAATCAAACGCTCATCTCGCGGGCTGCGGGTCCGCTTCTTGAAGTGCGCTGGAAACTCCTACGTCGCCGCCTGTCGATCAGCGCCCCGCGCATGATCGTGCGCAGCCATCTGCCTTGGCCCTTGCGCTGGGCGGTGCTGGCGCTGGTGTTCGGCTTCTCGGCGGCGCTGGCGCTGTGGGCGTTCGAGTTCGGCAAGGACATCGCCGGGCTGGATCGGCAGGGCAAGGAGGAACTGGCGGCATTGCGAGGCGAGTTGCAGCAACTGCGCGACGAGCGCGACCGGGCGCAAAGCATCGCCAACACGGCCGAGAGCCTGCTCAAGACCGAGCGCACGACGCAGGCGCATCTGACCGGCCAACTCCGGGCCCTGGAGACCGAGAATCTCGGCCTCAAGGGCGATCTGGGCTTTTTCGAGCGGCTGCTGCCGAGTGGCGCCGGCGACGGCGTATCGGTGCGTGGCCTGCAAGCCGAGGTGGTGGCGCCGGGGCGCTTGCAGTACCAGCTGCTGGTGATGCAGCCGGGGCGCGCGCCAGCCGAGTTCCGCGGCAGGTTCGAGCTCCAGCTGACGGGGCGGCTCGAGGGGCGACCGTGGTCGCTGCCGGCGCAGGCCGCGAGCGCACCAGCCTTGCAGTTCAAGCAGTACCAGCGCGTCGGCGGCACGCTGGAATTCCCGGCCCTGGCGGTGGTCGAGGGCGTGCAGGTCAAGGTGGTCGACGGCCGGGGCGCGCTGCGCGCCAGCCAGGATCTCCGGCTTTGAGCGGTGGCAGCCGGCGCGCTCGGGCCGTCGGAATAACTCTGGGAGACAGCCCATGTTCGGTATCCGCAAGCAGCCCCCGATCCGCACGCTGGTCGGCGAAGGCACCGTGATCGAAGGCGAGATCCGCTTCACCGATGGCCTGCGCATCGATGGGCGGGTGCTCGGCAGCGTGATCGCCCAGGGCGATGCGCCGACGGTGCTCGTGATCGGGGAGAAGGCGAGCATCACCGGGCGGGTCAAGGCCGGGCATCTCGTCATCAACGGTGAGGTGCGCGGGCCGGTGGAATCCGATGAACTGCTGGAGTTGCAGCCCAAGGCGCGCATCGAGGGTCATGTCCGCTACGAGCGCCTCGAAATGCACCAGGGCGCCCAAGTCCACGGTGAACTGCGCCCGCTGGGCGCCGAGGACAGGCCGGCGCTGAAGCTCGCGTCGGCAACAGGGACGATCGCGGTCGGCCACAATATGCGGGTGGCGGGCGACCGCCCGTCCCAGCAGGAGCTTCCATGACCGCCGCCGTCGAGACCATCGCCACCGACATTCCCGCTCCCATCCTGTTCACCGACAGCGCCGCCGACAAGGTGCGGCAACTGGTCGACGAGGAGGGCAATCCCGACCTGAAGCTGCGCGTCTTCGTCCAGGGCGGTGGTTGTTCGGGCTTCCAGTATGGTTTCACCTTCGATGAAATCGTCAACGAAGACGACACGAAGATGGAGAAGAACGGCGTGATGCTGCTGATCGATGCAATGAGCCTGCAGTATCTGGTCGGCGCTGAGATCGACTACAAGGACGATCTCGAAGGGGCTCAGTTCGTGATCAAGAACCCGAACGCGACCAGCACCTGCGGCTGCGGCTCGAGCTTCTCGGCCTGAATTGCCCCCGCGCGCCGCGTGGACGAGGCCGCCTGCGGGCGGCTTCTTCGTTTCTGCGCTGCGCCCTCAGGCGGGGTAGAGGGCGCCGAGCACCCGGGGCCCGACCGCGCCGGTGACGGCCGGCAGGTTGCCGGGTTCCCGGTGCACGTGGGCGCGCGCCAGCCAGGCGAAGGCGGCCGCCTCGACCTGCAGCGGGGGAAGTCCGGCGGTCGAGGTCGAGGCGACCTGGATCGTCGGGAGCGCGCAGGCGAGCCGGCGCATCAACTCATCGTTCAAGGCCCCTCCACCGCACACCAGCAGCCGGCCAGCGGCCGGGAGGTGGGCCTGCAGCGCGCGCGCGATCGCCTGCGCCGTCAGATCGCACAAAGTGGACTGCACGTCACGCGGGTCGGCCGCCGGCGCGTGGGTGGCGACCAGCGCGTCGAGCCAGGCCGCGTGGAAATCGTCGCGGCCGGTGCTCTTCGGGGGTGGCAGTGCGAAGTAGGGGTCGGCCAGCGCTGCGGCAAGCAGGGGCGCCAGCACGCGGCCGCCGGCGGCCCAGCGGCCCTCGGCGTCATAGGGCTCGCCGCGGTGGCGCTGGCACCAGCCGTCCATCAAGGCATTGCCTGGGCCGCAGTCGAAACCGCGCACGGTGCCGTCGGCATCGATCAGGGTCAGGTTGGCGATGCCACCGATGTTGGCAAGCGGCAGGGCCTCGCCCGCACGGCCGAAACAGGCCTGATGGAAGGCTGGCACCAGCGGGGCGGCTTGGCCGCCGGCCGCGAGGTCGCGACTGCGCAGGTCGGCGACGACCGGCAGGCCGGTCAACTCGGCGAGCAGCGCCGGCGCGTTGAGCTGCAGCGTGTAGCCGGTGCCATCGAACTGGCCCGGGCGGTGGCGGACCGTCTGGCCATGCGCGCCGATCGCACGAACCGGGCGTCCCGGCGCATGCGCGCGCAGTGTTGCGACCACGCCGGCATAGACGCGCACCAGCGCATTCGCGGCCAGCGCCGCGTGGTGCAGCTCGTCCGGGCCCGGCGTGTTGAGCGCGAGCAGCTCGGCGCGCAGCGCGGCATCAAAGGCGGCATGAGCGTGTGCATGCACCTGCACGCCGCCATCGGAGAACGTGGCCAGCACACCGTCGACCCCGTCCAGCGAGGTGCCCGACATCAGCCCGATCCAGCCTTCGTCCCTGTTCATCAAGCGCATTGTCGCGGGCATTGAAAAGCCCGCCGAAGCGGGCTCTCGGGTGGCGCGGCGGCCGGGCCCTACTCGAAGTCGGCCGCGCCCTGCGCCGGGGCCGCAGCCAGCTGGGCACGTGCCGCCTCGGCCTGTTCGGTGAAGCGCGCGCGCGCGGCGGCCGAGATCGTCATCGATTCGGACTGGCGTGCGATCTTCATCGGATCGACATGCGCGCCACGCACCCGGAACTCGAAATGCAGATGAGGCCCGGTGGCCCAGCCGGTCGCGCCGACCGCGCCGATCTGCTGGCCCTGGTCGATGCGCTGGCCGCGCCTGACGTCTACCCGGCTCAAGTGCGCATAGCGCGTCTCGCGGTCGCCGGCATGGCGCACGATGACGATATGGCCGTAGCCGTTCTGCCAGCCGGCGAAGTCGACCACGCCATCGCCGACCACGCGCACCGGCGTGCCGGTCGGCGCGCCGTAGTCGACGCCGAGGTGCTTGCGCCAAGTCTGCTGGATCGGGTGAAAGCGCATCGCGAAGCCCGAGGTCACCCGCGAGAAGGCCACCGGCGATGCGAGGAACATCCGGTTCTTGCTGCGGCCCTGCAGATCGAAGTAGGCGCCGCGGGACTTGCCGTTGGGCAGCGGCTCCTCGAACCAGACGGCGTCGTGGGTCTTGCCGGCGTTGACGAACTGCGCCGCCAGCACGCGCCCAGCGGCCTGGTTCCAGGTAATCGGTTCGCCGTCGGCGGTCAGCGCCTCGTACAGGACGGTGAAGGTGTCGCCGCGCTGCAGTTCCCGGCGAAAGTCGATGTCGGTGCCGAACAGCTCGGCCATCTGCACCGTCACGGTGTCGGGCAGCTGCGACTCGTCGGCGGCGGCGAACAGCGAGCTGCGGATCGTGCCCGAGCCGAGCCGGGTTGCCGAGATCAGCGCGGCTTGCTCCGTCTGTGCCTGCAGGCTGCCCTGCGCGTCCCGCTGGAGGGTCAGGCGCGTGAAGTGGCTGCCGAACTGCTCGGGCTTGGCGGCTGGCGAGCGGGCCACCAGCTCGACCAGGCGGCCCCCGCGGGCCAGCGCCCGCACCATCTTGCCGCTGCGGCCCTCGAGCACACGACGCGCGATCGGGTCGCTGCGCAGGAA
>DATMJX010000381.1:0-7986 GCA_035553715.1 Methylibium sp. | reverse complement strand
ATGGAATCCCATGTTCAAACGGGACTTTCTCGCCCGCTGCCTGAGTGCCGGTCTTGGTGCGCTGCTGTTCGCCTTCGGGACCGCCCAGGCCCAGGCCAACGGCCCTGACGCCCTGGTGCAGCAGGTCTCCGACGAGGTCATCCAGACGGTCAAGTCGGATGCGGCCATCCGTGGCGGCGACCTCAAGAAGATCATGTCCCTGGTCGACACCAAGGTGTTGCCGCATGTGAACTTCCAGCGCATGACTGCCGCGGCGGTCGGCCGCTACTGGCGCCAGGCGACGCCGGAGCAGCAGGCCCGGCTGCAGGCCGAGTTCAAGACGCTGCTGGTGCGCACCTATTCGGGGGCGCTGGCGCAGGTCAAGGACCAAAGCGTCGAGCTCAAGCCGCTGCGCATGAAGCCCGAGGACACCGAGGTCGTGGTCAAGACGGAGGTCAAGGGCAAGGGCGAGCCGATCCAGCTCGACTACCGCCTCGAGAAGCTGCCCGAGGGCTGGAAGATCTACGACGTCAACGTGCTCGGCATCTGGCTGGTCGAGAACTACCGCAGCAGTTTTGCCCAGGAGATTTCGGCCAAGGGCATCGACGGCCTGATCGCGAAGCTGACCGACATGAACAGCAAGGCCGCTGCCGCGAAGACCTGAACCGATGTTGCTGCTGCCCGAGACGCTGACACTGGCCGAGGCGCGCGATGCGCTGCGGCTGCTCGAGATCGCGCTCAAGCGCGAGAGTGAGCCTTTGCTGGTGATCGACGCATCGCAGCTCAAGCGCTTCGACTCCAGCGCCCTGGGCGTGCTGCTGGAGTGCCGCAGACTCGCCGATGCCTGGGGCAAGCGTTTCGAGTTGCGCGCGCTCCCCGGCCAGCTCGCCGAGCTGGCGCGGCTGTACGGCGTCGACGCGCTGCTGGCCCCCGGGCCGGCAGCGGCCGAGGCGGCTGCGCCGGCCTGAGGCCGGATCGTCGCGTGGCCGGCTTACCATCGGGGCTCCGTCCCGATCACCGCCGGACCGCATGCCCTCCAGCCAACTCGACCAGCTCAAGGCCCACACCGTCGTCGTTGCCGACACCGGCGACTTCAAGCAGCTCGGTGCCTACGCGCCGCGCGATGCGACGACGAATCCCTCGCTGATCCTCAAGGCGGTCAGCCAACCCGACTACGCGCCGCTGCTCGCGCAGACGGTCGCGGCGCACCGCGGCCAGACGCTCGATGCCGTGGTCGACCGGGTGCTGGTGCGCTTCGGTTGCGAGATCCTGAACGTCGTGCCGGGGCGCGTCTCGACCGAGGTCGACGCGCGACTGGCGTTTGACACGGCTGCCACGATCGCTCGGGCGCAGCGGCTGATCGGGCTGTACGCGGCCGAGGGCATCCCGCGCGAGCGCGTGCTGATCAAGGTCGCTGCGACCTGGGAGGGCATCCAGGCGGCGCGGGCGCTCGAGCACCATGGCATCCACTGCAATCTGACCTTGCTGTTCTCGTTCTGCCAGGCGGTCGCCTGTGGCGAGGCGGGCGTGACGCTGATCTCGCCCTTCGTCGGACGCATCTACGACTGGTACAAGAAGAGCGCCGGCGCGGCCTGGGACGAGGCGGCGAACGCGGGGGTCAACGACCCGGGCGTGCGGTCGGTGGCGCAGATCTGGCGCTATTACAAGAAATTCGACATCGACACCGAGGTCATGGGGGCGAGCTTCCGCAACACCGGGCAGATCCTCGCGCTGGCCGGCTGCGATCTGCTGACGATCAGCCCCGAGCTGTTGTCCAGGCTCCAGGCAGACCACGCGCCGGTCACGCGCGCGCTCGATCTCGACGAGGCGCGCCGCTGCGACACGCATGCGCTGAGCTTCCACGAAGCGAGCTTCCGCTATGCCCTCAATGAGGATGCGATGGCGACCGAGAAGCTTGCCGAGGGCATCCGACTGTTCGCGGCCGACGCGGTCAAGCTCGACCGCATGATCCAGGCGCTGTGAGCGCCCCGCTGCGCTGCGACCGCAGCGTCGCCTGGGCGGCGCTGCGCGGCCATCACGAGGCGCATGGCCGCGACTTCGACCTGCGCGAGGCCTTTGCACGCGATGCCGGGCGCGCCAGCGCGCTGAGCTACGACGCGCCGGCGATCCACGCCGACCTGTCGAAGAACTGGCTCGACCCGGCGACGCTGCACTTCCTGCTCGATCTGGCCCGCGAGACCGGCGTCGCGGCCCGGCGTGACGCGATGTTTGCCGGCGAGGCGATCAATGCCAGCGAGGGGCGCGCGGTGCTGCACACCGCGCTGCGCGCACCGCGGGGCAGCGCGGCGTTCTCCGACGAGGTGCATGTCGCGCTCGACGCGATGCTCGCCCATGCCGAGCGGGTGCGCGACATCGCGACCAGCGGCATCACCGACGTCGTCAACATCGGCATCGGTGGCTCGGATCTCGGGCCCCGCATGGCCGTGCCGGCGCTGGCTGCGTATGCACACCCGCGCATCCGCAGCCACTTCGTCAGCAACGTCGACGGCCACGACCTTGCACCGCTGCTGGCCGGGCTGCAGCCCGAACGCACCCTGTTCATCGTCGCCTCCAAGACCTTCACGACGCAGGAGACGATGGCCAATGCCCGCACGGCGAAGGCCTGGTTCGAGGCCGCCGGCGGTCGCGATGTCGCGGCGCACTTCGTCGCGACCACGACCAACACGGCCGCCGCTGCCGCCTTCGGCATCACCACGACCTTCGGCTTCTGGGACTGGGTCGGGGGACGCTACTCGCTGTGGAGCGCGATCGGCCTGCCGCTGGCGATCGCGATCGGTGCGGAGCATTTCCGCGCACTGCTCGCCGGTGCGCATGCGATGGACCGCCACTTCGCCGAGGCGCCGCTGCCGCACAACCTGCCGGTGCTGCTGGGCCTGCTCGACGTCTGGTATCGCAACTTCCATGGCTGCGCGAGCCGCAGCGTCGCGCCCTACCACCAGGGCCTCGCGCGGCTGCCGGCCTACCTGCAGCAGCTCGAGATGGAGAGCAACGGCAAGCGCGTCGGCACCGACGGGGAGCCGCTGCCCTATGCGACGGCGCCGGTGGTCTGGGGCGAGCCGGGCACGAACGGCCAGCACGCCTATTTCCAGATGCTCCACCAGGGGACGGACACGATCCCGGTCGAGTTCATCGCGGTGCGCGAGACGAGTCACGACCGGCTGGGCCTCGCGCCGGCGGTGCGCGCCGCGCTCGAGGAGCAGCACACCAAGCTGCTGGCCAACTGCCTGGCGCAATCGCAGGCGCTGATGCAGGGACGACAGGGGGACACGGGGCACCGGCACTTTCCCGGCAACCGGCCGAGCACCACGCTGCTGCTGGAGCGGCTCGATCCGTACAGCCTCGGCGCGCTCCTGGCGCTCTACGAGCACCGGGTCTTCACCAGCGGCGCCGTGTGGGGACTCAACAGCTTCGACCAGTGGGGCGTCGAGCTCGGCAAGGCGCTGTGCTGCGAACTGCTGCCGCGGCTGGCGAGCGGGGATGCGAGCGGGCTTGACGGTTCGACCGCCGCGCTGCTGGCGTGGCTGCGGCGCTGATCAGCGCGGCTGGCCGAGCCAGGCTTCGGCCAGCCGCACCCACAGCGTTGCCCCCAGCGGGATCAGCGCGTCGTTGAAGTCGTAGCTGGGGTTGTGCAGCATGCACGGCCCGAGGCCATGGCCTCCCTCGCGGTGCGCGCCGTCGCCGTTGCCGATCACGAAGTAGCAGCCGGGCTGGGCCTGCAGGAAGTAGCTGAAGTCCTCGGCGCCCATCGTCGGCTCGAACTCGAGCACGTTCTCGGCGCCGACCACCTCGGCCATCACGCGCTGCGCGAACGCGGTCTCGGCGGGGTGGTTGATCGTCGGCGGGTAGTTGCGCGAGAACTCGAACTCGCAGTTCGCCTCGAAGGCCGCGCAGGTCTGCTCGGCCACCGTCTTCATGCGTCGCTCGATCAGGTCGAGCACCTCGGTCGTGAAGGTACGCACCGTGCCTTCGAGCACGCAGCTCTCGGGCACGACATTGGTGGCCTCGCCGGTGTGGATCATCGTCACCGAGATCACGCCGGTGTCGATCGGACGCTTGTTGCGCGTGATGATGGTCTGGAAGGCCTGCACCATCTGGCAGGCCACCGGCACCGGGTCGATGCCCAGGTGCGGCATCGCGCCGTGCGAGCCCTTGCCGCGGATCGTGATCCTGAACTCGTTGCTGCTCGCGAACACCGGGCCGCTCTTCACCGCGAACTGGCCGACCGCGAGCCCCGGCCAGTTGTGCGCGCCGAACATCGCCTCCATCGGGAAGCGCTCGAACAGGCCGTCCTTGATCATCTCGCGCGCGCCGCCGCCACCTTCCTCGGCGGGCTGGAACACCAGGTAGACGGTGCCGTCGAAATTCCGGTGCTTCGCCAGATGCTTGGCCGCGGCCAGCAGCATCGCGGTGTGGCCGTCGTGGCCGCAGGCGTGCATCTTGCCGGGGTGGCGGCTGGCGTGCGCGAAGCGGTTGCACTCGGTGATCGGCAGCGCGTCCATGTCGGCACGCAGGCCGACCGCGCGTGGCGCGTCGCCGCCCTTGACGATGCCGACCACGCCGGTGCCCCCGAGACCCCGGTGCGCCGGGATGCCCCAGTCCGTCAGCAGCCGGGCGATGGTGTCGGCAGTGCGGTGCTCCTCGAAGCAGAGTTCGGGGTGGGCGTGCAGGTCGCGGCGGATCACCGCGGCAGCGCCCGCATCGGCGAGGATGGATTCGATCAGCTTCATCGCGGTGGACTCCCGCACACGGCCGTGGCGCCGGTCGATCTTACCGGCGGGCCCCGGCGGCGTCGCCGCCTCAGTGGATGAACTGGCCTTCGCGGGTGACCATCGACAAGTCGACGAAGTGGGATCCCTCGTGCTCGGACGTGTTGTAGCGCACGCGCACGCCGCCGAGATCGAGCGGAGTCGTCTGCAGCGTGCGCACCAGGCTGGCGCGGCTCAGGTCCTTGCCGGTGGCGCGCAGCGCCAGCACCAGGGCCTTCGCGGTCATGAAGCCCTCCAGGCCGCCGTAGCTGAGTTCGTGCTTGCCGCCGGCCGCACGCGCCGCCTCCTGGTACTCGCGCGAGATCTCGTGCTTGCGCTGCCAGGGGCTGGGCACGACCTGTGCGAACACCATGCCCTGGGCCAGCGGCCCCAGTCCCTTGGCGATCTGCGAGGAGCCCGAGTTCACGCCCATGAAGGTCGTCTTCAGGCCGGCCACCTTGGCCTTGGAGAGCAGCTTCAGGTACAACCCCGCGGAGCCGTGGTTGAAGTACAGGTCGGGCTTGGCACTGGCGATCTCGGCGACCATCGCGTCGACCTGCGCATCGGTCGTGTCGTTCTTGAAGGGCTGGGTCAGCACCACCTGCAGGCCGAGTTCCTTCGCGATGAGCTGGACGTTCTTGACGTGCTCGCGGCCCCCGTCGGTGTCGGCGTGCAGGAAGCCGACGGTCTTCAGCCCGGTGGCGTGGCCCCACTGCATCAGTGCGCGGAACTCGTCGCGGTGCTCGGCGCGCACCGGGAAGATCATCGGCTGGTAGGGGCGGCGCAGGATCGGCGGGCCGGCCATCGGCCCGAAGAAGGGCACCTTGGTCTCGGCGGCCACCTTGAGGACCGCGGTCGACGGGCCGCCCTCGACGCTGCCGAACAGCATGAACACGCCCTCGTCGATCAGCTTGCGCGCGTTGGCGTCGGCGGTCTTGGCGCTGTTGTCGTCGTCGAGCGTGCGCATGACCAGCTTGCGGCCGTGCACGCCGCCCTCGGCATTGACCGCGTCGAGGTAGAGCAGCATGCCGTCGCGCGCGGCCACGCCGTAGGCGTTCTTGCCGCCTTGCAGTGTGATGCTCTGGCCGATCACGACCTCCTTGTCGGAGACGCCGGGCTCGGCCGCGCCGGCCCCCCAGGCCGCCATGCACAGCAAGGCGGCAACCAGCCTCTTCGTCAGACCACGCATCTGCTACTCCTCGGTGAAACCCGCAAATCGTTACGGCTTGTCTCGTCGGCACGACGCTTGCGGGTGCATTGCAAGCAACTAACTGTTAATTTTCAACCACTTAGTCATCAACCATAATGTAGTTTGTGAACAATTGCATACAAGTCCGGTTTCGCGAACAGTGACCCCTCTTGCTGCAATGTGCCGCTTCGCCCGGAACCCCTGCTCACCATGAATCAGACCCGCTCGCGCTCCGACCTCCCGACGATGCTGCTGCATTGGGGGCTGGTGCTGTCCCTCGTGCTCAGCGTCTCGACCGGATGGCGCATCGCCAGCCTGACCGACAGCAGCCTGCTGATGCGCTGGTTCGACGTGCTGATGTTGCAGGGCAATGTGATGCGCTGGCATTTCTTCAGTGCCGTGCTGCTGGTGGCGCTGGTGCTGGGCTACATCGCCTTCCTGTGGCGCATGGGACTGCAGGGCCGGCTGCAGGTGCACTGGGCCAGCCTGCGCAGCCCGGACCGGCAGACCCGCTGGCAGGCGATCAACAAGCTGATCTACTGGGTCGCACTGGCCTTGCTGGTCGGGGCGGCGCTCACCGGCGTGCAGCTCTACTTCATGCCGGGTCTGCTGCCGAGCGAGCCGCTGGTCGTCGTGCACAAGTGGCTGTCCTGGGGCTTCGTCGTCTACGTGCTGCTGCATGTCGTGGCGCAGCTGATGCTCGGCGGCGTGCGCCAGCTGCTCAAGATCCTGACCCCGCGACTGGCCTACGGGCTGGGCGCCGGGATCGCGCTGAGTGCGGGCTTGGCGGGGGCGGCGCTGGCCTACTGGGCCGACACGCAGACCCAGAGCACGCTGACGCTGGTGCATGCCGAGTCAGCCCCGGTCCTCGATGGCGAGGACGGCGATGCCGTCTGGCAGCAGGCCCAGGAGGTGACGGTGCGCACCCACCGCGGTGTCGGCCTCGAGGGCGGCGCGGTCGACGTCAAGGTGCGCGCGGCGCACGACGGCGAGTACGCCTACTTCCTGTTCCGCTGGGCCGATGCGACGCGCAGCCAGAAGCACATCCCGCTGATGAAGACCGAGCAGGGCTGGAAGCTGCTGCACACGAACTACTACAACAACGACGAGAACGAGTTCTACGAGGACAAGTTCGCCGTGATGCTGGCGCGCTCGCCGGTGGCAGCCGGCAACACCGTGCGGCTCGGCCCGAAGCCGCTGGCTGACAAGCCGGGGCCGAGCAACGGTCTGGGGCTGCACGCGGCGACCGATGGCAGCCTCGCGGACGTCTGGCACTGGAAGAGCGTGCGCAGTGGCTCGATCGACCAGTTCGACGACAACTACTTCGGCGCGCCGATGGAACCCAAGCCCGGCCGCTACACCGGCGGCTACGCCCAGGATCCGAAGACCGGTGGTGGCTTCGAGCAGAACTTCGAGAAGATCAAGGACAGCCCCTATGTGAAGCTCAAGTGGCTGCCAAAGAACCTGGCCGCACAGCAGGCGCGCATGGGCCCGTTCAACCCGGACCCGGGCGTCAGCGACCCGGGCCAGTTCGCGATGCACACCAGCGAGGTCGAAGCCTACAGCGAGGCGCTGGACGCGAAGATCCCGGTCGGCACGGTGCTGCCCTCGGTCGTCTTCAGCCGGCCCTTCACCGGCGATCGCGGGGACGTCGACGTCAAGGCGGTCTGGCGCGAGGGCTGGTGGACGCTCGAGGCGCGCCGCAAGCTCGACACCGGATCGCAGTACGACCAGCCCATCGAAGATGGCATCTTCCTGTGGGTGGCCGTGTTCGATCACAACCAGGTGCGTCACACCCGGCACATGCAGCCGCTGAAGCTGGCGCTGCAGCAATGAGCTCTCCTTGCCTGCCCGATCCGAGGTCCATTCCATGTCGATGATCCATATCGCCCAGTGGCCGCAGGCCGTGCCGGCCGGGCGCCAGCGCATCCTCGAGGCGGCGCTCGACGCCGGTGTCCCGTTCCCGCATGGCTGCGGCTCGGGTGAATGCGGCGGCTGCAAATGCGAGCTGCTCGGCGGCGACGTCACCTGCGACCGCTACAGCCCCGATGC
>DATMJX010000380.1:0-9657 GCA_035553715.1 Methylibium sp. | reverse complement strand
CCACGACTGGGCGCTGGCGGCCGCCGCGGCGATGCCGAACCTGCGCTACATCCCGGTGCTGTCGGAGCCGAAGGCCGAGGACCGCTGGGACGGCCGCACCGGCTTCGTCCACGAGGCGGTGATGGCCGACCTGCCCGACCTCTCGGGCCACCAGGTCTATGCCTGCGGCGCGCCGGTGATGGTGGACGCCGCGCAGCGCGACTTCACGGCGCGCTGCGGGCTGCCGGCAGAGCAGTTCTTTGCGGACAGCTTCGTGACGGAGGCCGACAAGCACGCCGGCTGAGCGCGCAGCGGGCTCACTCCCCCAGGTAGGCCGCCCGCACCTTCGGGTCGCTCAGCAGCGCCTGCGCCGCGCCGGCCATCGTGAGCTCGCCGGAGTCCATCACGTAGCCGCGGTCGGCCAGCCGCAGCGCGCGGCTGGCGTTCTGCTCGACCAGCAGCACCGTCGTGCCGCGGCGGTGGATGTCGGCGATGACCTCGAAGATCTTGTCGACCATGATCGGCGACAGGCCCATCGAAGGCTCGTCGAGCAGCAGCAGCCGCGGACGCGCCATCAGCGCGCGGCCCATCGCGAGCATCTGCTGCTCGCCGCCGCTCATCGTGCCGGCGAGCTGGTGGCGGCGCTCCTTCAGACGCGGGAACAGCGCGAACACGCGCTCGAGATCCTCGTCGATGCCAGCGTCGGTGCGCACGTAGGCGCCCATCTGCAGGTTCTCGGTGATCGTCATGCGGGTGAAGGTGCCACGCCCCTCGGGCACCATCACCAGCCCCTGGCGCGCCAGGTCCCAGGCGCCCTGGCCGCGCAGGCTGCGGCCGAGGAAACGGATCTCGCCGGCGCCGGCCGGCTGCAGCCCGGTGATCGCCTTCAGCGTGGTGGTCTTGCCGGCGCCGTTGGCGCCGATCAGCGAGACCAGCTCGCCCTCGCGCACCTCGAGCGTCAGGCCCTTGACGGCCTCGATGCCGCCGTAGGCAACCTTGAGGTCCCGCACCTCCAGCATCGGCACGGCGCCGCTCATGCCTGCCCCGCCCCCAGATAGGCCTCGATCACCTGCGGATTGCGCTGCACCTCGGCGGGCGCGCCCTCGGCGATCGGCTTGCCGTAGTCGAGCACGGTGACGCGGTCGCACAGGCCCATCACCAGCTTCACGTCGTGCTCGATCAGCAAGATGGTGCGGCCGTCGCGGCGGATGCGGTCGATCAGCTCGCGCAGCACGCCCTTCTCGGTCGCGTTCATGCCGGCGGCGGGCTCGTCGAGCGCCAGCAGCTTCGGCTCGGTCGCGAGCGCACGCGCGATCTCCAGCCGGCGCTGGTCGCCGTAGCTCAGCGTGCGCGCGCGGAACTCGGCGTAGCGGCCGATGCCGACGTAGTCGAGCAGCTCGCGCGCACGCGACTCGATCGCGGCCTCCTCGGCCCGGAAGCCGCGCGTGCGCAGCACCGCGCCCAGCAGGCCCGAGCGGGTGCGGCAGTGGCGCCCGACCATCACGTTCTCGAGCGCCGTCATGTCGGCGAACAGGCGGATGTTCTGGAAGGTGCGCGCGATGCCGGCCTTCGCGACCTCGTGCACCGCGCTCGGCTGGTAGGGCCGGCCCTCGAGCGCGAACTCGCCGGCATCGGGCGCGTACAGGCCGGTGATGACGTTGAAGAAGGTCGTCTTGCCGGCGCCATTCGGCCCGATCAGGCCGTAGACCTGGCCGCGCTCGATGCGCAGGCCGACGTCGCTGAGCGCCTGCAGGCCGCCGAAGCGCTTGGAGACCCGGCGCACGTCGAGCACGACATCGGCGCTCACGACGACGCCCCTCCGCTCCGCGGCGTCGCTGGCCGCCGGCCGTGCTCGCGCGCCGGCCACAGCCCGCGCGGGCGCGCCAGCATGATCGCGATCATCGCCAGCGCGACCAGCAGCTGGCGCAGGATGGCCGCATCGAGCCGCCCGCCGGTCAGGGCCTGCAGGTCGCCGGCGACATAGCGCAGCACCTCGGGCAGCGCGGCGAGCAGCAGCGCGCCGAGGATCACGCCCGGGATGTGGCCGAGCCCGCCGAGCACCACCATCGCCACGACCATGACCGACTCCTGCAGCGCGAAGGACTCGGGCGAGATGAACTTCTGGAAGGCCGCGAACATCGAGCCGGCCACGCCGCCGAAGCTCGCCCCCATCGCGAAGGCCAGCAGCTTGAGATTGCGCGTGTCGATGCCCATCGCCTTCGCGGCGATCTCGTCCTCGCGGATCGCCATCCAGGCGCGGCCGATGCGGCTGCGCTCGAGGCGGTGGCACAGCAGCACGCTCGCCACCACCAGCGCGAGGAAGAGGTAGTAGTACAGCGTCACGCTCGGCAGGCTGACGAAGCCGAGCTCCAGCGTGCGGCCGAGGTCGAGCGAGCCGATGCGGATCGGGTCGATCTGCGACAGCCCCTTCGGCCCGTTGGTGATGTTGAGCGGCGCGTCGAGGTTGTTCAGGAACACGCGGATGATCTCGCCGAAGCCGAGCGTGACGATCGCAAGGTAGTCGCCGCGCAGCTTCAGCGTCGGCGCGCCGAGCAGCACGCCGGCGATCGCGGCGACCCCGGCCGCCAGCGGGATCACCACCCACAGCGGCGTGTGCAAGCCGTTCGGGAACAGCGCATGCACGGCCGGGAAGGTCTCCCACAGGTGCGGGCTGGCCATCAACCCGAACAGGTAGGCGCCGACCGCGTAGAAGGCGATGTAGCCCAGGTCCAGCAGCCCGGCATAGCCGACCACGATGTTCAGGCCCAGCGCGAGCAGCACGTAGAGCAGCGCGATGTCGACGATGCGCACCCAGGCGTTGCCGAACTGCTGGGCGAACACCGGCAGCGCGAGCAGCAGCAGCGCGCAGGCCAGGAAAACGACGAGCCGCCGATCGAGGAGCTTCATCAGGCAGGCTCGTTGCCCGTCTGCGGGCGGAAGGCTCGGAGGGGACCCATGTCAGGCCCGGTCGGCGACACGCTCGCCGAGCAATCCCTGGGGGCGCAGCGTCAGCACCAGGATCAGCACGATGAAGGCGAAGATGTCCTGGTAGTGGCTGCCGAGCACCCCCCCGGTCAGCGTGCCGATGTAGCCGGCGCCGAGCGACTCGATCAGCCCCAGCAGCACGCCGCCGAGCATCGCGCCGGCGAGGTTGCCGATGCCACCGAACACCGCGGCGGTGAAGGCCTTCAGGCCGGGCAGGAAACCCATCGAGTGGTGCACCGAGCCGTAGTTGGCCGCCCACATCACGCCGGCCAGCGCGGCCAGCGCCGCGCCGATCACGAAGGTGGCGGAGATCACCAGGTCGGGACGCACGCCCATCAGTGCCGCGACGCGCGGGTTCTCGGCGGTCGCGCGCATCGCGCGGCCGAGCTTGGTGCGGTGGACGACGTACATCAGCGTCGCCAGCGCGAGCGCGGTGACGACCAGGATCAGGATCTGGGTGGTGTTGATGACCGCGCCGAACACGTCGATGCGGTGGGTCGGCAGCAGGATCGGAAAGGGCTTGTAGCTCGGCTTCCAGACGATCATCGCCAGCGTCTGCAGCAGCAGGCTCATGCCCATCGCGGTGATCAGCGGCGCCAGGCGCGGCGCGTTGCGCAGCGGGCGGTAGGCGATCTTCTCGATCGCGAAGTTCAGCGCCGCGCACACCGCCATCGCCGCGAGCAGCGACAGCCCCAGCAGCAGCCAGCCGGGCAGGCCCGCGCCGGCGAGCAGCGTGACGACGGTCCAGCTGGTCAGCGCGCCGACCATCAGCACCTCGCCGTGCGCGAAGTTGATCAGGTTGACGATGCCGTAGACCATCGTGTAGCCCAGCGCCACCAGCGCGTACATGCTGCCGAGCACCAGGCCGTTGATGATCTGCTGGATGAAGGTCTCCATCGGCGGGGTCTTCCTAGGGCGCAGCCTTGGCGTTCAATGCACGCAGCTGAGCAAGTTTCTCGCCAATCTTGATCTCCAGGCCACGCGGCACCGGCTCGTAGAAACGCTCCTCGACCCCCTCGGGCAGGTAGCGCTGGCCGGCCGAGAAGGCGTCCTCATCGTCGTGCGAGTAGCGGTAGCCCTCGCGGTGGCCGAGCTGCTTGGCCAGCGTGGTCGGTGCGTTGCGCAGGTGCAGCGGGACCGGGCGGCTGCCGTCGCGCTGCACGAAGGCGCGCACGGCCTTGTAGGCAGCGTAAACCGCGTTGCTCTTCGGCGCGACCGCCAGGTAGACCACCGCCGTGGCCAGCGCCAGCTCGCCCTCGGGCGAGCCGAGGCGCTCGTAGGCCTCGGCGGCATCGATCGCGAGGCGCAGCGCGCGCGGGTCGGCCAGGCCGACCTCCTCGCTGGCCATGCGCACCAGCCGGCGGCTGATGTAGCGCGCGTCGGCGCCGCCATCGAGCATGCGCACGAACCAGTACAGCGCGCCGTCCGGGTCCGAGCCGCGCACGCTCTTGTGCAGCGCCGAGATGCTGTCGTAGAACTGGTCGCCGCCCTTGTCGTAGCGGCGCAGCTGCTCGCCGAGCGCCTGCTCGAGGAAGGGCTCGTCGATCACCGCACGCGCCCCGGCCATCGCGACGACGTTCTCGTAGGTGTTCAGCAGCCGCCGCGCGTCGCCGTCGGCGTAGCCGATCAGCCGCACGCGCGCCGCCTCGTCGAGCGGCGCAGCGCCGAGCAGCGCGCGGCCGCGTTCGAGCAGCGCAGCCAGATCGTCGACCTCGAGCGAGCGCAGCACGTGCACGGTGGCGCGCGAGAGCAGCGCGGAGTTGACCTCGAAGGCCGGGTTTTCGGTGGTCGCGCCGATGAAGGTGAACAGCCCACTCTCGACATGCGGCAGGAAGGCATCCTGCTGGGCCTTGTTGAAGCGATGCACCTCGTCGACGAAGACGATGGTGCGCCGGCCCTGACCCTGGGCGAGCTGGGCCTGCTCGACCGCCTCGCGGATGTCCTTGACGCCGCCGAGCACCGCCGAGATCGCGATGAAACGCGCGTCGAAGGCGTCGGCCATCAGGCGCGCGAGCGTGGTCTTGCCGGTGCCCGGCGGGCCCCACAGGATCATCGAGTGTGGCCGCCCCGAGACAAAAGCGGTGCGCAGCGGCTTGCCCGCGCCGAGCAGCTGCGGCTGGCCGATCACCTCGTCGAGCGTGCGCGGGCGCAGGCGCTCGGCGAGCGGGGCGTCGGGCGCGACCTCCTCCAGGGGCAGACCAGGTACGGGCATAGGCGGCGATTGTCGCCGCCGTCGCGGCCCGGGCTCGGCTACTGCGCGATCAGCTCGGTGCCGGCCGGCGCGACGAAGCGGAAACGCTCGCCCGGCAGCCCCGGGTTGGCCTCGAAGGCGCTGAAGTCCAGCCGCGAGCGCTGGTCGAAGGCGTCGACGATCTCGACCGCCGCCAGCGTGCCGGCACGAAAGCCCACCTTCAGCGACTTGAAGCTGCCCTCGCTGACGCGCGGCAGCGCCTGCGCCCACTGCAGGCCGGCCTCGTCGGGCAGTGCCTTGAGCTCGAACTCCTTGTCGAGCGCCGCACCGGCGAGCAGCGCCGCCGGCGTGGCGCCGAGCGCGGACGCGGCCGGACGCACGGTCACCTGGTTCAGGTCCGGGTCGTGCAGCCAGACCTTCTCGCCATCGCAGACGATCTGCTGGACATAGGGCTTGGCGTAGTCGAAGCGGAAGCGGTTCGGGCGCGCGAACTCGAAGCGGCCGGTCGAGACCTTCTTCTTCGCGCCGTCCGGCGAGGTCACCGTCTGCGTGAAGGCGGCGCGGCCGGTCTTCACGCCCTCGACGAAGCCGCGCAGCGTCGCCAGCGCATCGCCCGCGTGCGCCGCCGGCAGCGCGCCCGCCAGCGCGAGGGCCGTGATCAGCAGGCGGCGCCTCATTCGTCGCGCTTCGGGACCAGCAGGTCGCGGTTGCCGTTGGTGGCCATGCTCGATACGAGCCCGGACTTCTCCATTTGTTCCAGCAGCCGTGCAGCCCGGTTGTAGCCGATGCGCAAATGTCTTTGAACCAGCGAGATCGACGCGCGCTTGTGCTGCAGCACGATCGCGACGGCCTGGTCGTACATCGGGTCGGCCTCGGCGTCGCCACCCAGGCCGGTGGCATTGGTGTCGGCGCCGTCCTCGCCCTCGAGCGTGCCGCCCTCGAGGATGCCCTCGATGTAGTTCGGCTCGCCCTGGCTGCGCAGGTAGTCGGCGACGCGGTGCACCTCCTCGTCGCTGACGAAGGCGCCGTGCACGCGGATCGGCAGGCCGGTGCCGCTGGCCATGTAGAGCATGTCGCCCATGCCGAGCAGCGCCTCGGCGCCCATCTGGTCAAGGATGGTGCGCGAGTCGATCTTGCTCGAGACCTGGAAGGCGATGCGCGTCGGGATGTTGGCCTTGATCAGGCCGGTGATCACGTCCACGCTCGGCCGCTGGGTCGCGAGGATCAGGTGGATGCCGGCAGCGCGCGCCTTCTGCGCCAGGCGCGCGATCAGCTCCTCGATCTTCTTGCCGACCACCATCATCAGGTCGGCCAGCTCGTCGATCACGATCACGACGTGCGGCAGGCGCTCGAGCGGCTCGGGTTGCTCGGGCGTCAGGCTGAAGGGGTTGGGCAGCTTCTCGCCCTTGGCCGCGGCCTCGTCGATCTTTTTGTTGTAGCCGGCGAGGTTGCGCACGCCGAGCTTGCTCATCAGCTTGTAGCGCCGCTCCATCTCGCCGACGCCCCAGTTGAGCGCATTGGCGGCCTGCTTCATGTCGGTGACCACCGGGCACAGCAGGTGCGGGATGCCCTCGTAGATGCTCATCTCGAGCATCTTCGGGTCGATCAGGATCAGCCGTACGTCGCGCGCCTCGGCCTTGTAGAGCAGGCTGAGGATCATCGCGTTGATGCCGACCGACTTGCCCGAGCCGGTGGTGCCGGCGACCAGGCAGTGCGGCATCTTGGCCAGGTCGGCGACCACCGGGCCGCCGACGATGTCCTTGCCCAGCCCCATCGTCAGCATCGACGCGGCGTCGTTGTAGGCCTGCGAGCCGAGGATCTCGGCCAGCCGGATGGTCTGGCGCTTGGCGTTGGGCAGCTCCAGCGCCATGTAGTTCTTGCCCGGGATGGTCTCGACGACGCGGATGCTGACCAGGCTCAGGCTGCGCGCCAGGTCCTTGGCCAGGTTGACGATCTGCGAGCCCTTCACGCCGGTGGCCGGCTCGATCTCGTAGCGCGTGATCACCGGCCCCGGCGAGGCCGCGACCACGCGCACCTCGACGCCGAAATCTTTGAGCTTCTTCTCGATCAGCCGCGAAGTCATCTCGAGCGACTCGGGCGTCACGGTCTCCAGCCGGCCCGGTGGCGCGTCGAGCAGGTCGACCTGCGGCAGCTTGGTGTCGGACAGCTCGACGAACAGCGGCTTCTGCTTTTCCTTCGCGACGCGCTCGCTCTTGGGTAGCTCGACCACCGGCGCCTCGATCACCAGCGGCGCGTGCTCGTCGAGCTGCACGCGCTCGACCTCGGCCAGCTGCTCGCGCTCGCGCAGCGCAGCCTCGCCGAGACGGAGGTCCTCGGCCCGGTCGATCTCGGCCTGGCGGCGCTCGCGCAGCCCCTCGATCAGCGCGCCGAGACGCTCGGCCACGGTCGCCCACGAGAAACGCAGCGCCAGCGACAGGCCGAGCAGCAGCGCGGCGATCCACAGCACGCCCGAGCCGGTGAAGCCCAGCATGCGCACGCTCCAGTCGCCGAGTGCATAACCCAGCACGCCGCCTGCGTGGGCGCCCGGCAATCCGGCCTCCCAGCGGTACAGACGCGTCCACTCGAGCGCGCAGCTGGCCGCGAACAGCAGGCCGATGCCGGCCCAGAACAGCCAGCCGGGGCGGGTCACGGTGGCGTCGGCCAGCACACCCGGGCCGCGCAGCAGCCGCGCCAGCGCTCCCAGCCAGGCGCGTGCCGCAATGGCCAGGCCCCACCAGGCCGAGTAGCCGAACAGGAACAGCACCACGTCCGAGAACCAAGCGCCAGCGAGACCGGCGCTGTTGGCCACCGGCGCGCCGATGCCGGAGGTGGACCAGCCCGGATCGTCCGCGCTGTGCGTGCCCAGCGCCAGCAACGCCAGCAACCACAGCAGGCCGCCGACCACCACACCGATCTGCAGGCGCCCACGCGCGCCGGGAGCTGAAACAGCACCCTGCCGGGCCGCGCCTTGCGCGCCCAGCGAACCGAGGGGAAAACTCATGCCCTCGATTGTGGCCGAAGGCGCCCGGGCCTCAGCGGTGCGCGAGGCGCTCCATGATGTGGACCGCTCCGTTCTCCTGGGTCTGGATGAAGCCGCGCTCCTCGAGATCCTTCATCACGCGGCTGACCATCTCGCGCGAGGCGCCGACGACCTTGGCCAGGTCCTGGCGCGAGACCTTGTTGCGGATCAGCTTGTACTCGGCCCCGTCCTCGGCCATGTCCAGCAACGCCCGCGCGACGCGACCGTAGACGTCGAGCAGCGCGAGCGACTCGATCTGGCGGTCGGCAGCACGCAGCCGCGCGACCAGGCCGCGCATGATCGCGTAAGCGAGGCTGGAGTTCTCCGGCAGGCAGCGCGAGAACTCGGCACGACCGAGCACCAGCACATCGCACTGCACCTCGGCGCGCACCGTGGCCGAGTGCGGCTCGTTGTCGATCAGGCTCATCTCGCCGAGATAGTCACCGGACTGGAACACCGCCAGGATCACCTCGCGGCCGCGGGCATCGGCCGTGACCACGCGCGCGCGGCCGGTGAGCAGGATGTAGAGCGCGTTGGACTTCGTGCCCTGCTCGACGATCACCTCGCCACGCCGGTAGCGACGCTTGACGATGCTGTCGGCGATGGCCTGGGCCTGCTCGCCGGTCAGCAGCGAAAACAGCGGCACACGCCGGATCAGGTCGAGATTGGACAGCATCGCCATCGGGCTTCCTCCGTATTGTCTGGCTATCGACGCGATGCCCCCTCTTGCGGCACCCGCACACGGCCCCTACCTACAATCCGTTCAACTGTCAGCGGCCAGCACTGCGTGACTTATTGCCGCCTCGGACTCTAACCGAAGGGTGAGCAGTGTCGACAGAGGGCGTCGCCCTCACGCATCACGGCCGCACCAACCCCTACCGCCCATGAGCACGCCCCAGCACGCCAAAGTCCTGATCCTCGGTTCCGGCCCGGCCGGCTACACCGCCGCCGTCTATGCCGCACGCGCCAACCTCGAGCCGGTGCTGATCACCGGCATGGCCCAGGGCGGCCAGCTGATGACGACCACCGAAGTCGACAACTGGCCGGCTGACGTCCATGGGGTGCAGGGCCCCGACCTGATGCAGCGCTTCCTCGAGCACGCCGAGCGCTTCAAGACCCGGCTCGTCTACGACCACATCAACGCGGTCGACCTGAGCAAGCGCCCGTTCGAGCTGACCGGCGACTCCGGCCGCTATACCTGCGACACGCTGATCATCGCGACCGGCGCCTCGGCGCAGTACCTCGGGCTGCCATCCGAGCAGTCCTTCATGGGGCGCGGCGTCAGCGGCTGCGCGACCTGCGACGGCTTCTTCTACCGGGACCAGGACGTCTGCGTCGTCGGCGGCGGCAATACCGCGGTCGAGGAGGCGCTGTACCTGTCGAACATCGCGCGCAAGGTCACGCTCGTGCACCGGCGCGACAAGTTCAAGGCCGAGGCGATCCTGGTCGACAAGCTGATGGAGAAGGTGGCCGCCGGCAAGAT
>DATMJX010000379.1:0-3380 GCA_035553715.1 Methylibium sp. | reverse complement strand
CAAGCAGCGCAATGCTCAGTGCAGCGCGTGCGGCGACGAAGGCGTGGTACAGGCGCTGAAGACCGCTCGGTCCGGCGCTGGCGATGCGCCGCGCCTGGCGCGACAGGAAGCGCGAATCGGGCGCATCGCTGGCGCGCCACTCGCCGCGGTCATACCGCGAGTGCTCGGCGTCGTCCGCGCCCGGCACCGGCATGTCCCCGTCGGCGTCGGCCGGCCCGAACCACGACAGCTCGCCGCCATCGGGCGCCGCCCGGCCACGCGCCGCGCGGGTTGCCATCAGGCCGCGTCGCCCCCCGCCGCGCGGCGGTGGTCTTCACTGCAGTAGGGCCCGTCGTCGCCGGCGATCGCCTCGTCGCGCGGCAGGTGCAGGCCGCAATGGCGGCAGCGCACCATCGCCTGTGCGTCGCGCGGCGGTGTGGCAGGCGGCCTGGGCTGACTGGGGCGCACGCGCATCAGCCACCACAACAGCAGCACGACGGCAACGACCAACACGTATTTCATCGACGCGATGTCCTCAGCCGGCCCGGTGCAGCAGCACCTCGATCACGAAGCGCGAGCCCGCGTAGGCCAGCAGCAGCAGCGCACCCCCGGCATAGAGCCAGCGGGTCGCGCGGCGGCCGCGCCAGCCGAACGCTCGCCGCCCGATCAACAGCGCCGCGAACACCGCCCAGGCCAGCATCGAGAACACGGTCTTGTGATCCCAGTGCCACGGCGACGCGAACCACCAGCCGAGCAGCAGCGTGGCCGAGAGCGCGACGAAGCCGGCCGCGACGAAGTGGAAGGTCAGCTTCTCGAGCCCGAGCAGCGGCAGCCCGAGTGGCGCCGGGGGAGCGTCGGCGCCGAGCGCCCTGCCACGCATGCGCGCCTCGGCGCGCCGCAGCAGCGCCGCATGCAGCAGCGCCGCGCCGAACAGGCCATAGGAGGCGATGCCCAGTACCCAGTGCACCGGCGCCCAGGGCGAGCCGGCATGCGGGCGCAGCTCGCCCGGGAAGACCACCGCGAGCACGACCACCGCCGCGCCCAGCAGCGCGAGACCCCGGGCAACACCGGCCAGCGGCACGTAGCGGCTCTCGATCGCGTAGACCATGATCACCAGCCACAGCGTCGCCGACAGCGCCGGCGCGAAGCCGAAGCGCATGCCGGGATCGACCTCGCCGACGCCGAAGGCATGCAGCAGGATCGCGAGCCCATGGGCGGCCCAGCCGATGCCCAGCGCGGCCGCCATCCAGCGGGACTGGCGCTTCAGCGCGGCCATGCCGTAGGCCAGCAGCGCGACCGTGCTGGTCGACACCAGCGGGAACAGGCTCGCGGCCGCGGGCGATAAACTCATCCGGCAAGTGTAGTGGCGCGTCCGCGCGCGCCGCACCTGCGCCCCGCCTGCGCCGCCGCCCGGCCGCGCGCCTTTCCGACCCAGCCCGCTCCCCCCGATGGCCTCCGCCCTGACCGACCGCCTGAGCCGCCTCGTCAAGACGATGCGCGGCCAGGCCCGCATCACCGAAGACAACGTGCAGGACATGCTGCGCGAGGTGCGCATGGCCCTGCTCGAGGCCGACGTCGCGCTGCCGGTGGTGCGCGACTTCATCGCCCGCGTCAAGCTCAAGGCGCTGGGCCAGGAGGTGGTCGGCTCGCTGAGCCCCGGCCAGGCGCTGGTCGGCGTGGTGCACAAGGAGCTGGCCGCGACGATGGGCGATGGCGTCGCGGACCTGGATCTCGCGACCCAGCCGCCGGCGGTGATCCTGATGGCCGGCCTGCAGGGCGCCGGCAAGACCACCACGACCGCCAAGCTCGCCCGGCTGCTGGTGGGACGCAAGAAGAAGGTGCTGACGGTCTCGGGCGACGTCTACCGCCCGGCGGCGATCGAGCAGCTGAAGGTGGTGACGCAGCAGGCCGGCGCCGAGTGGTTCCCCTCCCAGGCCAGCGACCAGCCGGTCGACATCGCGCTGGCCGCGCTCGACTACGCGAAGAAACACTTCGTCGACGTGCTGCTGGTCGACACCGCCGGCCGGCTGGCGATCGACGAGGCCATGATGGCCGAGATCCGCGCGCTGCACGCCGCGCTGAAGCCGGTCGAGACGCTGTTCGTCGTCGACGCGATGCAGGGCCAGGACGCGGTCAACGTCGCCAAGGCCTTCAAGGACGCGCTGCCGCTGACCGGGGTGGTGCTCACCAAGCTCGACGGCGACTCGCGCGGCGGCGCCGCGCTGTCGGTGCGCCAGGTGACCGGCGCGCCGATCAAGTTCGCCGGCGTGTCCGAGAAGATCGACGGCCTCGAGGTGTTCGACGCCGAGCGCCATGCCGGGCGCGTGCTCGGCATGGGCGACATCGTCGCGCTGGTCGAGCAGGTGCAGCAGGGCGTCGACCTCGACGCGGCGCAGAAGCTCGCCGCCAAGGTCAAGTCCGGTGGCGGCTTCGACCTCGAGGACTTCGCACTGCAGCTCGGCCAGATGCAGAAGATGGGCGGGCTGTCGGGGCTGATCGACAAGCTGCCGACCCAGCTCGCCGGCAAGGCCGGCCAGATCGGCGCCAGCGACATGGACCGCGCCGAGCGCGAGATGCGCCGCATGCGCGGCATCATCCACTCGATGACGGCGCAGGAGCGCCGCAAGCCCGAACTGATCAAGGCCCAGCGCAAGCGCCGCATCGCCGCCGGGGCCGGCGTGCAGGTGCAGGAGGTCAACCGCCTGCTCAACCAGTTCGAGCAGATGCAGTCGATGATGAAGAAGATGCAGGGGGGCGGCCTGATGAAGCTGATGAAGCGCATGGGCGGCATGAAGGGCCTGCCGCGCTGATGCGCGCCATGCCGGTTCTGCCACACCCGGCCGCGTCTTGTGCCGGCCACGGGCTTGACGCCCGGTCGCTCAGCTTCTAGCGTCACAGCCTGCCCGGGAGAAACGTCGTCGATGGATCCACTGCTGCTGCTCGCCTTGCTGCTGCTGATGGCCCTGGGCCTGTGGTGGCGCCGGCGCGCGCGCGGCGCGGTCCGCGAGGACGGCAACAGCCGGCCGCAGCGCGGCGAGACCGTGGACACCGTGATCGGCTGGCCGCCGGAGCCGACGCGGCTGCTGACGCTCCCCGAGCGCCGTGCCATGGTGATGCTGCAGCACGCCCTGCCCGAGCACTTGGTGTTCGCGCAGGTGCCGCTGGCGCGCTTCATCCGCGTGCCGACACGCCACTCCTACACCGAGTGGATGCGCCGCATCGGGCAGGTGTGCGCCGACCTGCTGGTGTGCGACGCCAGCTCGCAGGTGATCGCCGTGGTCGAACTGCGCCGCCCGCCGGGCAAGGACACCGAGCGCACCCGCAAGCGCCACGAGCGCATGGACCGGGTGCTGCACAAGGCCGGCATCCGCGTGCTGGTGTGGAACGAAGAGGCTCTGCCC
>DATMJX010000378.1:0-2996 GCA_035553715.1 Methylibium sp. | reverse complement strand
CGCGCAGCGCGTGGCCAGCGCCGAACAGGGCCTCGACGGCGCCCTGCGTGAGATGCACGTGGTGGGCCGAGATCGCCACCGGCATCGAAAGATCCTGCTGCGGCGCGGCGCGCTCGACGCGGCGCAGCACCACCGCTGTCTCGCGGGCGATGATCCACTGCTCGCGAGCCCGCACCGCCAGCACCGCCACCTGCGAGCGCGGCGCTTGCAGTTCGGCGACCACGGCGCCGGACGCGCCGAAGGACTCGTTGCGGTCCTCGTCGAGGCGCACGCCGAGGAACTCCAGGCCCTCCAGGATGCGTCGGCGCAACGCGGGAGAGTTCTCCCCTGCCCCACCAGTGAAGGCGATGGCGTCGCAGCCGCCCATCGCCGCCGCGTACGCGCCGATGTACTTGCGCACCCGGTAGGCGTGCACCTGCAGCGCCGTCCGCGCGCCGGCATGCCCCTGGCGCGCCCGGGCCTCGATCTCGCGCAGGTCCGGACCGATGCCCGACAGCGCCTTCAATCCACTGTCGTGGTACAGCGCCGCCTCGATCTGCACCGGGTCGAGCCCGAGCGCCCTCGCGACGAAGCCCGGCACGCCAGGGTCCAGATCGCCGCTGCGCGTGCCCATCACCAGCCCCTCCAGGGCCGTCATCCCCATCGAGGTGTCGACGGACCGGCCGCGGTCGATCGCGCAGACGCTCGCGCCGTTGCCGAGATGGCAACTGACGATGCGCAGTTGCTCCGGAGCCCGCTCCAGCAATCCGCTCACCGCTTCGAGCACGTGCTGGTGCGACAGGCCGTGGAAGCCGTAACGGCGCACCCCGGCGTCGCGCCAGGCCTGCGGCACGGCATAGGCCATCGCCTGCTCGGGCATGCCGGCGTGAAACGCGGTGTCGAACACGGCCACGTGCGGCAGGTCCGGCCAGCGTTCGCGTGCCAGGCGGATGCCAGTCAGCGCGACTGGGTTGTGCTGGGGCGCCAGCGGGGCGGCCCGCTCTATCTCGCGCTCGGTGTCCGCGTCGACAAGCACGGCCTCGCTCAAGCGGGGCCCACCATGCGCGACACGATGGCCGATGACGCCGATCGCCGGCATGCCGGCATCCCGCATCCGGCGCTCGATCTCGTCGAACGCCGCGGCATCGACCGCGGGGTGGTCGATCGTCGACTCCATCAGCGGCGTGGACGATGCCGGATCGAAGACGCCGAACTTGAGCGTCGCGCTGCCGGCGTTGAGCGAGAGGATGTGCATGGCCCGGCCCGGTGGCATCAATGGAACACCATGCCTTCGACATGGAAGCCGGCGTCGACGTGAACGACCTCGCCGGTGATGGCCGATGCGTAGGGACTGGCGAGCAGCAGTGCCACGCGGCCGACCTCGCAGCCGTCCACGGTGCGCCGCTGCGGCGAGCGGCGCGCGGCCTCGTCGAGCAGTTCGTCGAAGTGGGTGATGCCGGAGGCGGCGCGCGTGCGCACTGGGCCCGCCGAGATGGCGTTGACGCGGATGCCGCCCGGTCCGAGCTCGTGCGCCAGATAGCGCACCGAGGCCTCCAGCGCGGCCTTCACCGGGCCCATCACGTTGTAGTGCTCCACGACCTTCTCGGCACCGTAGTAGCTCACCGTGGTGAGGCTGCCGCCGTCGCGCATCAGCGGCTCGGCCAGCTTCGCCATGCGGATCAACGAGTGGCAGGAAACCAGCATCGCCTCGGCGAAGCCGGGGCCCGAGCAGTCGGCGAGACGGCCCTGCAGGTCCTCCTTGCGCGCCGACGCGATCGAGTGGAAGACGAAGTCGAGCTTGCCCCAGCGTTCGCGCAACGTCTCGAACACCGCTTCCAGCTGCCCCTCCTGCAGCACGTTGCAGGGCAGCAGCTGCGCCTGCACCTCGTCCGCGAGCGGCGCGACGAAGGGCCGGGCCTTCTCGTTGTAATAGGTCATGGCCAGCTCGGCGCCGGCGTTGCGGAAGTGCCGCGCGGCGGACCAGGCCAGGCTGTCGGCGTTTGCCACCCCGACCACGAGGCCTCTGCGACCCGCCAGATCGATCACTTCCATGAGTCCTCCTTGTTCTGTCGGTGTGAAAGCCCGCCGGCGGTCAGCGCGGGTGGCCATCCCCGTCGCCGCCGCTGTCGGCGCGGATCACGAGGTACAGCAGCACGACGCACAAACCGAGCAGCGCGTGCAGCCACCAACCGAGCACATGTGCCCGGTGCTCCAGCACCAGCAGCAACAGCGCCACGCCGGCGAAGATCCAGAAGATCCACTTCGTCAAGGCGCGGCCTGAGTCAGTGCCGGTTTGCTTCCTCGGGGTGCTCATGGCCCGTCCCTCAGCGTTCGTTGCGGTGCGGCGACCACGCCTTGACCGCGAACTCGATCTCGTCGGAGCGCTGCGGCACCCGCACCCAGACCCGGAAGCGGTACGGACCTTCGTTCGCCGTGCCGAAGACCTGGCCGTAGCTGGCCTGATCGTTGACCTTCATCGGCGGCAGGTACTTCGCGGGCTCGTCGACGATGCCGGCTTCGCTGAGTTGCGCGCGCACGACCGCATCCTCGATGCGCCGGCCGCTCGCGCTGTCGTAGAGGGCAACGACAAGGTGGTGCACCTGACCGCCGCCCTTGGGCGGACCGCCGTGCAGTTCGGCCAGCGCGTGCTTTTCCGCCACGACCGCGGCCGGCACGAGCCCCCAATAGAGCGTGACGCCAGAGCGTTCCAGACGGCTCTGGGCCAGCGCCGGGCTCAGCACCGTGGCCAGCAGCAACATCAGCCAGGCGGTGGCCGCAAAGCGCCAGCATGGCGCCGGCATCGGGATGACTCTCATGGCGGGGGCTCCTCGTGGCGGTCGGTCGACCGCTCAACTGGCGTAGAGCTGCTGGAACACCACCTCGGCCCACAGGTCGCGGCTCGTGCGCCACGACTCCCAGGCCTGAGCGCACGCATCCGCGCCGACGCGCTCCAGCTGGTACCAGGGGTTGGCGGCGCGGCCCGGGTCGTGCGCTCCCCACTGATCGAGCCACTGCTG
>DATMJX010000377.1:0-17014 GCA_035553715.1 Methylibium sp. | reverse complement strand
GGCGCAGCGGGGGGCAGCGGTGCCGGCGAGATCGCCACCGGCGCCGGCGCCGGTGGCGCGGCGACCGGCGTGCTGCCCGGCGGATCGAACAGCATCGTGAACTCGCGCACCAACCGGCCCGACGCCCAGTCGAGTTCGAGGATCACGTCGACGAAGGGCTCCTGCACGGCCCGGTCGCTGACCAGCCGCAGGTAGGAGCGGCCATCGGCACGACGCTGCAACGAAACCCGCGCTGCCGACAGCGCCGCGTTGAACTCGACCCCGGCAGCACGGAAGGCGTCCGGCCCGGCCACCCTCACCCTCAGGCTGGCGGCCTCCTCGGGCGTGATCGCACTGACGTCGATCTCGGCACGCAGGGCCTCGCCAAGCGCCGACTGCACCGTCAGCCGCCCCAGACCCAGCGCGTCCGCATCGAGCGGCGCAAGCGCGGCCACCGCGAGCACCGCGGCCGCGACCGCGTTCAGGGACCAGGGAGCCTTCGGCCCCACGCGCTTCATACGTTGTTCCAAGGCGACTCCCCCATCGAGCATCGAAAGTGCGCAGCGCACTCTTGCGGATCGTCTGCGACCCGTTTGCGGCGCACTTCAGCACGCACGCTTCTTCAAGAAATCACAATAACATCAGGCAGATACGCTGACAAGCTCATGCACTTCGTTACGTTCAGCGCAGCGTGAAGCCCGACGCATCGAGCACCGGCTCGTTGTGAGCCGGCAACGCCGGGCGGTGCGGATCAGGCCTCGATGAGCAGCCGCAGCATGCGGCGCAGCGGCTCGGCGGCGCCCCACAGCAGCTGGTCGCCGATCGTGTAGGCGCCGAGGTACTCGGGACCCATCGCGAGCTTGCGCACGCGGCCGACGGGGATCGTCAGCGTGCCGGTCACGGCCACCGGCGTCAGGTCATGGATCGTCGCCTCGCGGGTGTTGGGCACCAGCTTGACCCAGGCGTTGTCGTTGGCAATCAGCGCCTCGACGTCGGCCAGCGGCACGTCCTTCTTCAGCTTGAAGGTCAGCGCCTGGCTGTGGCAGCGCATCGCGCCGATGCGCACGCAGAAACCATCGACAGGGATCGCCGGGGTGCCGTAGCCCTCGCCGATGCCGAGGATCTTGTTGGTCTCGGCACCACCCTTCCATTCCTCGCGGCTGACGCCGTTGCCGAGGTCCTTGTCGATCCAGGGGATCAGCGAGCCGCCGAGCGGCACGCCGAAGTTCGCCGTTTCCTCGGGCGACAGGCTGCGCTGCTTCTCGACGATCTTGCGGTCGATCTCGAGGATCGCGCTCTTCGGGTCGTCGAGCAGCGCCTTCACTTCGGCGTTGAGCGTGCCGTACTGCGTCAGCAGCTCGCGCATGTGCTGCGCGCCACCGCCCGAAGCGGCCTGGTAGGTCATCGAGCTCATCCACTCGACCAGACCGGCCTTGTAGAGCGCGCCCACGCCCATCAGCATGCAGCTGACGGTGCAGTTGCCGCCGATCCAGTTGCGGCCGCCCTTGGCGAGCGCGGCCTTGATCACCGGCAGGTTGACCGGGTCGAGCACGATGACCGCGTCGTCCTTCATGCGCAGCGTCGAGGCCGCGTCGATCCAGTGGCCCTGCCAGCCAGCGGCGCGCAGCTTCGGGAAGACCTCGCTCGTGTAGTCGCCGCCCTGGGCGGTGATGACGATGTCGCAGCGCTTCAACTGCTCGATGTCGTGCGCGTCCTGCAGCGTGGTCTCGTTCTTCGCCATCGCCGGGGCCTTGCCGCCGGCGTTGCTGGTACTGAAGAACAGCGGCTCGATCAGCGCGAAGTCGTTCTCCGCGCGCATGCGCTCCATCAACACGGAACCCACCATGCCGCGCCAGCCCACCAGGCCTACCAGGGTCGTTGCCATCTCACACTCTCTCGTCGTCGATCGTTCGGTCGTTCGTATTGTCGCGCTCAGCCCTGGGCGCGGAGCTGGGCGACGACCGCATCGCCCATCTCGCGGGTGCCGACCTTGCGGCACCCGTCGCTGTGGATATCGCCCGTGCGCAGGCCTTGCTCGAGCACGCCCTGCACCGCTGCCTCGATGCGCGTGGCGGCCTCGGCCTGGTTCAGGCTGTAGCGCAGCATCATCGCGGCGCTCAGGATCGTCGCCAGCGGGTTGGCAACGCCCTTGCCGGCGATGTCGGGGGCGCTGCCATGGCTGGGCTCGTACAGGCCCTGGTTGGCCGCGTTCAGCGAGGCGCTGGGCAGCATGCCGATCGAGCCGGTCAGCATCGCCGCCTCGTCGGACAGGATGTCGCCAAACATGTTGCCGGTCACGATCACATCGAAGGCCTTCGGCGCCTTGACCAGCTGCATCGCGGCGTTGTCGACGTAGAGGTGGTCGAGCTTGACATCCGGGTACTGCGCGCCGACCTCGGTGATGACGTCCTTCCAGAACTGGAAGGTCTCGAGCACGTTGGCCTTGTCGACGCTGGTGAGCTTGCCGCCGCGCTTGCGCGCCGCCTGGAAGGCGACATGGGCGATGCGCTCGATCTCGGGGCGCGAGTAGCGCATCGTGTCGTAGGCTTCCTCGGCACCGGGGAAGTGCCCGTCGACCGCAGTGCGGCGACCGCGCGGCTGGCCGAAGTAGATGTCGCCGGTCAGCTCGCGGATGATCAGGATGTCCAGCCCTGCCACCAGCTCGGGCTTCAGGCTCGAGGCGTGCGTGAGCTGCGGGTAGCAGATCGCCGGGCGGAAGTTGGCGAACAGGCCTAGCTGCTTGCGCAGCCCGAGGATGGCCTGCTCGGGCCGCAGCGGGCGGTCCAGCTTGTCGTACTTCCAGTCGCCGACAGCGCCGAACAGCACCGCATCGGCCGCCTTGGCGAGCGACAAGGTGGTCTCGGGCAGCGGGTGGCCCGCGACCTCGTAGGCCGCGCCGCCGACGGGCGCACGCTCCAGCTCGAACGGCAGGTCCAGTGCCTGCAGGACCTTGACCGCCTCGTCGACGATCTCGGGGCCGATGCCGTCACCCGGCAGCACGGCGATCTTCATGCTTTCAATCCTCGTCGTGGTGCGTCAGGCGCCGCACCAGCACCTTCTCGCACACCTTGAACACCAAGTAGAAGGCCGCGGCCCCATAGCCGTAGACCACCAATTCGAACAATTGCACCAGTGCCCCCTCGCGCACGGCATCGAGTCCGTGCTCGCCGAGGAAGCGCAGGTTGGCCTGCAAGATGTCCAGCAGGTTCAGCGAGGCGATGCCGAAGGCCACGAAGCTGAGGCCCAGCAGGATCAGCGCGAGCCACCAGCGGCGCGACAACGTCCGGTACAGCCGCGTCTCGCCCACGGCCTCGCCTAGAGCCGGTGCGCCAGCCAGGGCCGACGCAGCAGGCGCTCGGCCTCGTACGCGCGGATCGCGTCGGCGTGCTGCAGCGTCAGGCCGATGTCGTCGAGGCCACCGAGCAGGCAGTGGCGCCGGAACGACTCGACCTCGAACGCGAGCTCGCTGCCATCGGGCTTGACGACCACCTGGCGTTCCAGGTCCACCGTCAGCTGGTAGCCGGGGAAGGCCGCGACCTCGTCGAACAGGTTCGGGCCGAAGCCCGAGCGCTTGATCGACTTCAAGAACTGCTGCGGGATGATCGCGTCGGTGTCGACGTTCTCGCGGTCGAGCGGGGCGACCAGGCCGGTGTGGATGCGAAAGGATTCCATGGCTGTTGTGCCCGCCTCACTTCTTCTTGGCAGCGTTCTCGAGGGTCTCGCCGGCCTTCTGGACGTCCTTGCCCAGCCCTTCGAAGGTGTTGCACCCGGCCAGCACGAGTGCGGCCACGAGCAGCAGCATCAGACGCTTCATCGCGGGTTCCCCTGTTGTCTCGGTCTCAGACCAGTCGGCGCACATCGACGAAATGCCCCTGCAGCGCGGCTGCGGCGGCCATCGCCGGGCTCACGAGGTGGGTGCGTCCGCCGGTGCCCTGGCGCCCCTCGAAGTTGCGGTTGCTCGTCGAGGCGCAGCGCTCGCCAGGCTCGAGGCGGTCGGCGTTCATCGCCAGGCACATCGAGCAGCCGGGCTCGCGCCACTCGAAGCCGGCCGCCTTGAACACCTGGTCCAGCCCCTCGCGCTCGGCCTGGGCCTTCACCAGTCCGGAGCCGGGCACGACCATCGCGAGCTTGACGTTGCGCGCGATGCGCCCGCCGACGCGCTTGACGACCGCAGCAGCCTCGCGCAGGTCCTCGATGCGCGAGTTGGTGCACGAGCCGATGAAGACCTTGTCGATCGCGATGTCGGCGACCGGCTTGTTCGGCTCGAGCGCCATGTACTGCAGCGCGCGCTCCATCGCGCCGCGCTTGTTGGCGTCCTTTTCCCGCTCGGGGTCGGGCACGCGGTCCTCGATCGAGATCACCATCTCGGGCGAGGTGCCCCAGGTGACCTGCGGGCGGATCTGCGCGGCGTCGAGTTCGACGACGCGGTCGAAGGCCGCGTCGGGATCCGAGTGCAGCGTGCGCCAATAGGCCACCGCCTGCTCCCACTCGACACCGCTCGGGCTGAACGGCCGTCCCTTGACGTAGGCCAGCGTCGTGTCGTCCACCGCCACCAGGCCGGCGCGCGCGCCCGCCTCGATGGCCATGTTGCACACCGTCATGCGCCCTTCCATGCTGAGCGCACGGATGGCCGGGCCGGCGAACTCGATCGTGTAGCCGGTACCGCCGGCGGTGCCGATCCGGCCGATGATCGCCAGCACGATGTCCTTGGCGCTGCAGCCCGGCGCCAAGGTCCCTTCGACCTTGACGAGCATGTTCTTGGCCTTCTTGGCCAGGAGCGTCTGCGTGGCCAGCACATGCTCGACCTCGCTGGTGCCGATGCCGTGCGCCAGCGCCCCGAAGGCGCCATGCGTCGAGGTGTGGCTGTCACCGCAGACCACCGTCATGCCCGGCAGCGTCGCGCCCTGCTCCGGGCCGATCACGTGGACGATGCCCTGGCGGCGGTCGTTCATCTTGAACTGCGTGATGCCGTGGCGATCGCAGTTGCGGTCCAGTGTGTCGACCTGCAGGCGCGACACCGGATCGGCAATGCCCTGGCTGCGGTCGGTGGTCGGCACGTTGTGGTCACTGACCGCAAGGTTCGCCGACAGCCGCCAGACCTTGCGACCGGCCAGGTCCAGGCCTTCGAAGGCCTGCGGGCTGGTGACTTCGTGGACCAGGTGGCGGTCGATGTAGAGCAGGGCCGTTCCGTCGTCCTCGGTGCGGACGACGTGCTCGTCCCAGAGCTTGTCGTAGAGGGTGCGTCCGGTCATGGCGGTCAGGCGTTCACGGGCAGGAAAGGGAGTCCGTGATTGTCCCGCGTTTTGCGAGCATGCGCGGCGCCGGGTCAAGCCCGGCGCCGCGGTGGGATGTCGTGCACACGGCGCCAGGGCGGCGCCGCGGCCTCAGCGCTGGCCGATCGGCTTGACGCTGCGCGACTGCGCGCCGATGAAGAGCTGGCGCGGACGGCCGATCTTGTACTCGGGGTCGCCGATCATCTCGTTGAGCTGGGCGATCCAGCCCACGGTGCGCGCGAGCGCGAAGATGGCCGTGAACAGCGACACCGGGATGCCGATCGCACGCTGCACGATGCCGGAGTAGAAGTCGACGTTCGGGTAGAGCTTGCGCGAGACGAAGTAGTCGTCCTCGAGCGCGATCTTCTCGAGTGCCATCGCCAGCTTGAACAGCGGATCGTTCTCCAGGCCCAGCTCGCGCAGCACCTCGTGGCAGGTCTCGCGCATCAGCTTCGCGCGCGGGTCGTAGTTCTTGTAGACCCGGTGGCCGAAGCCCATCAGCTTGACGCTCGAATTCTTGTCCTTGACCTGCGCGATGAATTCGCCGATCTTGGCCACGCCGCCCATCTTCTGGATGTCCTCCAGCATGTTCAGCGCCGCCTCGTTGGCGCCGCCGTGGGCCGGGCCCCACAGGCAGGCGACTCCGGCCGCGACGGCCGCGAAGGGGTTGGTGCCCGAGGAGCCGCACAGACGCACCGTCGAGGTCGATGCGTTCTGCTCGTGGTCGGCGTGCAGGATGAAGATGCGGTCGAGCGCGCGCACCAGCACGTCGTTCGGCTCGTACTCCTCGCAGGGCGTCGCGAACATCATGCGCATGAAGTTCGCGGTGTAGCTGAGGTCGTTGCGCGGGTAGATGAAGGGCTGGCCGACGCTGTACTTGTAGGCCATCGACACCAGCGTCGGCATCTTCGCGATCAGGCGGATCGCGGCGACCTCGCGGTGCTCGGGGTTCGTGATGTCGGTGCTGTCGTGGTAGAAGGCCGAGAGCGCGCCCACGAGGCCGGTCATCACCGCCATCGGATGCGCGTCGCGGCGGAAGCCGCGCAGGAAGAACTGCATCTGCTCGTTGACCATGGTGTGCTTGTTCACCCGGCCCATGAATTCCTTGAGCTCGGCGCCATTCGGCAGCTCGCCCTTGAGCAGCAGGTAGCAGGTCTCGAGGAAGTCGCACTTCTCGGCCAGCTGCTCGATCGGGAAGCCGCGATACAGCAGCTCGCCCTTGTCGCCGTCGATGTAGGTGATGCCCGACTGGCAGGACGCGGTGCTCAGGAAGCCCGGGTCGTAGGTGAACTTGCCGGTCTGGGCGTAGAGCTTGCGGATGTCGAGCACGTCCGGGCCGACGCTGCCCTTGTAGATCGGCAGTTCGATGCTCGGGCTGCCGTCGGAGAACGACAGCGTGGCTTTGACGTCGGACGGAGTCATGGCAGTTCCTTCGGTAGAGCGACTTGAATCGGGACTAGCAAATTGGGGGCCGCCTCAGCGCGCCGCCGCAGGTCGGCGCATCAGGGCCAGCACCTCGCGCACGGCTGGCACGTCGAGCGCCCCCTCGGGCTCGCGGCGCACGAGCAGCAGGTCAAGCAGGTCGTTGTCGGGCAGGTCCATCAAGGCTTCCACGCCTTCGGCCTGGCGCACGGTCAGCGTGGCGGCGTGGCGACCGAAGAAACGCTCGATGAACAGGTCGTTCTCGAGCAGCCCGCGACGGCAGCGCCAGCGCAGCTTGCTCAGCGCCGCTGGCGATAACAGGCAGTCTTCGGCCACGGTCACGGCACTCAGACGGTGCGGCGCACCATCATCTCCTTGATCTTGCCGATCGCCTTGGTCGGGTTCAGGCCCTTCGGGCAGACGTCGACGCAGTTCATGATGGTGTGGCAGCGGAACAGTCGGTACGGGTCCTCGAGGTTGTCGAGGCGCGCGTCGGTCGCCTGGTCGCGGCTGTCGGCGATGAAGCGGTAGGCCTGCAGCAGGCCGGCCGGGCCGACGAACTTGTCCGGGTTCCACCAGAAGCTCGGGCAGCTCGTCGAGCAGCTCGCGCACAGGATGCACTCGTACAGGCCGTTGAGCTCATCGCGCTCCTCGGGCGACTGCAGGCGCTCCTTCTCCGGCGGGGTCTCCTCGTTGACCAAGTAGGGCTTGATCGACAGGTACTGCTTGAAGAACTGCGTCATGTCCACGATCAGGTCGCGGATCACCGGCAGGCCCGGCAGCGGCTTGAGCACGATGGTGCCCTGCAGCGTGCGCATGTTGGTCAGGCACGCCAGGCCGTTCTTGCCATTGATGTTCATCGCATCCGAGCCGCACACGCCTTCGCGGCAGGAGCGGCGGAAGCTCAGCGTCGGGTCGACCGCCTTGAGCTTCATCAGCGCGTCGAGCAGCATGCGCTCGGAACCGTCGAGCTCCACCTGCAGCGTCTGCATGTAGGGCTTGGCGTCCTTGTCGGGGTCGTAGCGGTAGATCTGGAAGGTGCGCGTGGTCATGGGGCTAGTCTCGGCAGCGTTGGTCGGCGCGGATCAGAACGAGCGCACCTTGGGCGGGATCGACTCCACCGTCAGGGGCTTGAGGTTCACCGGCTTGTAGTCGAGCCGGTTGCCTTCGCTGTACCAGAGGGTGTGCTTCATCCACTCGGCGTCGTTGCGGCCGTTCGGCATCGCCGGCGTGTCGCCGTAGTCGTTGACGGTGTGGGCGCCGCGGCTCTCCTTGCGGGCGGCGGCAGAGACGATCGTCGCCTGAGCGGCCTCGATCAGGTTCTCGACCTCCAGCGCCTCGACGCGCGCGGTGTTGAACACCTTGCTCTTGTCCTGCAGCGCGATGCCCTTCACGCGCTCGGCCACCGCGGCGATCTTCTTCACGCCCTCGTCCATGCTGGCCTGGGTGCGGAACACGCCGGCATGCTGCTGCATCGCGCTGCGGATGTCGTTGGCGACGTCCTGCGCGTACTCGCCGCCGCTGCGGCCGTCCAGCCGCGCAAGACGCTCGAGCGTGCGATCGGCCGCGTCGGCCGGCAGCGGCTTGTGGTTCTTGTTCTTGCTGTTGAACTCGACGATGTGGTTGCCGGCCGCGCGGCCGAACACCAGCAGGTCGAGCAGCGAGTTGGTGCCCAGGCGGTTGGCACCGTGCACGCTGACGCAGGCGCATTCGCCGACCGCGTACAGGCCGTTGACCAGGCTTGGGCTGCCGTCCTTCGGCACCACCACCTGGCCGTGCACGTTGGTCGGGATGCCACCCATCTGGTAGTGGATGGTCGGCACCACGGGGATCGGCTCCTTGGTGATGTCGACGTTCGCGAAGTTGTGGCCGATCTCGTAGACCGAGGGCAGGCGCTTGAGGATGGTCTCTCCGCCCAGGTGGGTCATGTCGAGCACGACATAGTCCTTGTTCGGACCGCAGCCGCGCCCTTCCTTGATCTCCTGGTCCATGCAGCGCGAGACGAAGTCGCGCGGCGCCAGGTCCTTCAGCGTCGGCGCGTAGCGCTCCATGAAGCGCTCGCCATTGACGTTGCGCAGGATCGCGCCCTCGCCGCGGCAGCCTTCGGTCAGCAGCACGCCCGCGCCGGCCACGCCGGTCGGGTGGAACTGCCAGAACTCCATGTCCTGCAGCGGCAGGCCGGCACGTGCCGCCATGCCCAGGCCGTCGCCGGTGTTGATGAAGGCGTTGGTGCTGGCAGCGTAGATGCGACCGGCGCCACCGGTGGCGAACAGCACCGTCTTGCCCTGCAGGATGTGGACGTCGCCGGTCTCCATCTCGAGCGCAGTGACGCCGACCACGTCGCCCTCGGCGTCGCGGATCAGGTCCAGCGCCATCCACTCGACGAAGAACTGCGTGCGTGCCTTGACGTTCTGCTGGTACAGCGTGTGCAGCATCGCGTGGCCGGTGCGGTCGGCCGCGGCGCAGGCGCGCTGCACCGGCTTCTCGCCGTAGTTCGCGGTGTGGCCGCCGAACGGACGCTGGTAGATCGTGCCGTCCGGATTGCGGTCGAAGGGCATGCCGAAGTGCTCGAGCTCGTAGACGACCTTCGGCGCCTCGCGGCACATGAACTCGATCGCGTCCTGGTCGCCGAGCCAGTCGGAGCCCTTGACGGTGTCGAAGAAGTGGTAGTGCCAGTTGTCCTCGGACATGTTGCCGAGCGAGGCACCGATGCCGCCCTGCGCCGCCACCGTGTGCGAGCGCGTCGGGAACACCTTGGACAGCACCGCGACGTTCAGACCGGCGTTGGCCAGCTGCAGCGAGGCGCGCATGCCGGAGCCGCCGGCACCGACGATGACGACATCGAACTTGCGGGTCGGGAGATTCTTCTTGATGGCAGTCATGGGATCACAGCCTCCACAGCACCTGGACCGCCCAGCCGGCATTGCCGACCAGCCACACCAGGGTGAACACCTGCAGCGCGAGGCGCACGCCGACCGGCTTGATGTAGTCCATCCAGATATCGCGCATGCCGACCCACACGTGGTAGGCCAGCGCGACGATCACGACGAAGGTCAGCACCTTCATCCACTGGGCCGAGAAGATCGCAGCCCAGCGCTCGTAGCCGAGCGGGCCGCCGAAGATCAGCTGGGCCAGCAGCACCAGCGTGAACAGCGCCATCAGCGCCGCGGTGACGCGCTGGCTGAGCCAGTCGCGCAAGCCATAGTGCGCACCGACGACGATGCGCTTGGATCCGTAGTTCTGGGAGGTCATCGGTCTCTCGCGGGAAAGATCAGAACAGGCCGAACAGCTTGGCGCCGAGCAGCGCCGTCAGTGCGACGCTGGTGGCCAGCGTGAACAGCGCCGAGCTGTGGCCGAACTCCTTGCTGACCGCGTGGCGCGCGTCCATCCACAGGTGGCGCAGGCCGGCGATCAGGTGGTGCAGATAGGCCCAGATCAGCGCCAGCGCCAGCAGCTTGACGAACCAGCCAGGGAAGACCCACAGGCCGGCGACGAAGGCGCTGGTGAACTGCTCGTAGCTGACCTCCGAGCTCAGGCTGACGTCGAACAGCCAGATCACGAAGGGCAGCAGCAGGAACATCAGGAAGCCGCTGATGCGATGCAGGATCGAGACGATGCCCGCCGGCGGCAGCCGGTAGCTGACGATCTGCGTCACGTGGATGTTGCGGAAGACCGGGCGTGCCCGGGCGGTGCTGCTGTCTGCCATGTGGTGGCCTTCTCGGTTCTTGTGGATGCGAGGAAACGTGTGAGTTTATTGCATCGCAACAGAGCAGCCCGAACCTCGCGGCAGGCGCCCGGCGCTGCCGTCAGCTTAGTTCGTTGCGGTAGTAGTGCGCACTGGTTTCATACAGGCCGCGGCGCAACTCGACCGGCCTGTCGCCGTAGGTCAGCGTGCGACGCTCGACGCTGAGCAGCGGCGCGCCCGGCGCCACCGCGAGCAGCGGCGCGTCAGCCTCGCTCGCGGCGACGGCGCGCAGCTTTTCCTCGGCGCGGATCATCTTCACGCCGAACTCGGTTTCGAAAAAGGCGTAGAGCGCGCCGCGGTGCTCGCCCAGCCGCTCGGCCGTCAGACCCTTGAACAGCCCGCCGGTCAGCCACAGGTCGTCGAGCACGACCGGCCGACCGCCGAAGAGCAGCAGGCGACGCGCCTGGATCACCGGATCGCCGGCCTTCAATTCCAGTGCCCGCGCGATCTCGGCGCTGGCACGCACGCGCCGGCAATCGAGGAAGCGCCGCTCGGCGACGCGGTCCTTGCCCTCGGTGTCGGGCACCAGACGCAGGAAGCGGTACTGGACCTGCTGCTCGGCGTGGGTCGAGACATAGGTGCCCTTGCCCTGGCGGCGCACCAGCAGGTTCTCGGCCGCCAGCTCGTCGATCGCCTTGCGCACCGTGCCCTGGCTGACCCGGTAGCGCGCGGCCAGATCCATCTCGCTCGGGATGGCCTCGCCGGGCCGCCACTCGCCCCCCTGCAGGCTGCGCACGATCAGCGCCTTGATCTGCTGGTACAGCGGGCTGAAGGCCGGGCCGCCGGACTCGACCGACGCGTCATCGGCAAGCGGGGACGGAGACGGGGTGGCGGCCATGCCGCGATTGCATCACAGCCCCACGCCGCAGCGCACAAAAACCAATGAAAGATGTCTTATATAAGACACAAGAGTTGTCGGACTCCGCGCCCGCACCCCCGTCGCAGGACCTAAACTCGCAGGGTCAAACCGGTTCAGCCCGCGCCGCGCCCGCCACCGGTACCGTCACCCCCACTCCCCGGAGCCCTCCCATGAGCAAGAAACCCGTCCGCGTCGCCGTCACCGGTGCCGCCGGCCAGATCGGCTACGCCCTGCTGTTCCGCATCGCTTCCGGCGAAATGCTGGGCAAGGACCAGCCGGTGATCCTGCAACTGCTCGAGATCCCCGACGAGAAGGCCCAGAACGCGCTGAAGGGCGTGATCATGGAACTCGACGACTGCGCCTTCCCGCTGCTGGCCGGCGTCGAGGCGCACAGCGACCCGGAAAAGGCGTTCAAGGACACCGACTACGCGCTGCTGGTCGGCGCCCGCCCGCGCGGCCCCGGCATGGAGCGCTCGGACCTGCTGGCTGCCAACGCGCAGATCTTCACCGCCCAGGGCAAGGCCCTGAACAAGTCGGCCTCGCGCAACGTCAAGGTGCTGGTCGTCGGCAACCCCGCCAACACCAACGCCTACATCGCGATGAAGTCGGCCCCGGACCTGCCGGCCAAGAACTTCACCGCCATGCTGCGCCTGGACCACAACCGCGCCGCCTCGCAGATCGCCGCCAAGACCGGCAAGCCGGTCGCCTCGATCGAGAAGCTGGCCGTCTGGGGCAACCACTCGCCGACGATGTACGCCGACTACCGCTTCGCCACGATCGACGGCGCCCCGGTCAAGGACATGATCAACGACGAGGTCTGGAACAAGGACGTCTTCCTGCCCACCGTGGGCAAGCGCGGCGCCGCGATCATCGCGGCCCGCGGGGTGTCCTCGGCCGCCTCGGCCGCCAACGCCGCCATCGACCACATGCGCGACTGGGCCCTGGGCACCAACGGCAAGTGGGTCACGATGGGCGTGCCCTCGAACGGTGAATACGGCATTCCGAAGGACATCGTGTTCGGCTACCCGGTCACCTGCGCCAACGGCGAGTACACGCTGGTCAAGGACCTGCCGATCGATGCGTTCTCGCAGGAGTGCATCAACAAGACGCTGGCCGAGCTGCAAGGCGAGCAAGACGGCGTCAAGCACCTGCTGTAAGCCGCCACAGGCCGTCGCGCCGGGCTCGCGAAGCTGCAAGCGTTCGCAAGCGAGGCGCCTTTGCAGGCGCCTCGCACAACGGGCGGCCGACGGCGGTGGCCTAGCACGCCGGCCGCCGCCGCCGCAAGCGGCTGCGGTGCAAGCCGTGTGAGCTTCGACACACGCCGGGCCGGGGCCGAACCCCCCGGCTCGGCGCCCGAGAAGGCGCTAAGCCCGTCCCGTGCGCCTCCCCGCCGCAGCAGCGGACACCGGCGCGGAAGCAAACTGCTACAAGCCGGCGGGCACACGGCCCACAATCGCTTCCATCGACCCCACGACGGAGCCTTCGCGATGCCCCTCTCCACCCGACTGCCCCGCCCTGCCGCACTGCTGGCCGCGTTGACGATCGCAGTGCCCGGCCTGGCGTCGGCACAGACCGTGACGCCGGAGCAGAAGAAGATCCAGGCCGTGACGGCGGCGGCCCCGAAGGCCAAGCCGACGATCGTGGCGAAGGCCACGCCGACCCAGCGCGCGGCGACGCCGGCGCAACGCAAGATCCAGGCGGTCACCGCGGCCGCGCCGGCCGCCGACGTGCGCGAGGATCTGTCGGCCGAGCAGCTCGCCGTGTCCGATCGCGTGCTCACCGGCCTGGCCGCCTGCGAGTTCAGCCAGTCGGTCAGCATCAAGCCCGTCTCCGACCGGCCCGGACATTTCCACGTGGCCTACAACGGCCAGACCTACACGATGACGCCGGAGACCACCACCACCGGCGCGGTGCGCCTGGTCGACCAGCGCAACGGCGTCGTCTGGATCCAGATCCCCGCCAAGTCGATGATGCTCAACCACAAGGTCGGTCGGCGCATGGTCGACAGCTGCCAGCACGCCGAGCAGCGCACGGTGGCCGCCGCCGCCACGACGCAATGAGCCCGGCGGGCGTGATGCCCGCCAGGGACGCAACGGCGACCTCGGTCGCCGTTCTTGCTTGAATACGTGGCCGCAGGTATGTATGATTGATACATACTTTGCGCCCGATGCCGCCGCCCTCCCCCATGGAAGCCACCGTTGCCGAGCGGGGCCAGATCACCCTGCCCAAGGCCGTACGCGACGCCCTCGGGCTGACCAAGGGCACGACCTTGAAGGTCGAACTCGACGGCAGCCGCATCATCCTGCGCAAGAACGTTGACGATGCGATCTCGCGACTGCGCGGGCGCTTCAAGCTCGACGGCTTCGCCGACACCGACGAAGCGATGCGCGCCATCCGCGGCCGCGCTCCCGGTGACCCCTACCTGCCGCCCGAGGACACGGGCGAGTGATCGCCGTCGATTCCTCGGTGCTGATCGACCTGATTGGCGACGGTGAGCGGGCCGATGCGGCGGCCGACTGCCTGCGCGACGCGCTGCACCACGGCCCGGTCGTGCTGTGCGATGTGGTGCTTGCCGAGGTCTGCACGGCGCTCAAGCATGGCAGCGACGTGCTCGGCCAGCTCGAGGGTGCCGGGCTGGGCTACTCACCGATCGAGGCCAAGGCCGCACTGCGTGCCGGCGAGATGCAGCGCCGCTACCGCCAGCGCGGCGGCGCGCGCGACCGCACGGTGCCAGACTTCCTGGTGGGCGCGCACGCACTGCTGCAGTGCGATGCGCTGATCACCCGCGACCGGGACTTCTTCCGTGACTATTTCAAGGGACTGAAAGTCATCGAGCCGCAGGCGGCTTGAGCGCACAGTCCTTGCTTGCGTTTCCCGATCCGCCCGTTTTTCCTCCTCTCTTCCACCCCAGACATCGAGGTCCGCCATGGCTACCGCCAAAGCTCCCGCTCACGCCTTCCCCAAGACGCTCAAGTCGTTCAAGACCGCCTCCGGCAAGGAGGGCAAGTTCTACTCGCTGCCCGAGCTGGCCAAGGTCTTCCCGAACGTGAACCGCCTGCCGGTGTCGGTGCGCATCGTGCTCGAGAGCGTGCTGCGCAACTGCGACGGCAAGAAGGTCACCAAGGAGCATGTCGAGCAGCTCGCCAACTGGAAGCCGACCGCCGAGCGCACCGATGAGATCCCCTTCGTCGTCGCGCGCGTCGTGCTGCAGGACTTCACCGGCGTGCCGCTGCTGGCCGACCTGGCCGCGATGCGCAACGTCGCCGCCAAGATGGGCAAGAACCCGAAGGCGATCGAGCCGCTGGTGCCGGTCGACCTGGTCGTCGACCACTCGGTGATGATCGACCACTTCGGCACGAAGAAGTCGCTCGACCTGAACATGAAGCTCGAGTTCGAGCGCAACGTCGAGCGCTACCAGTTCATGAAGTGGGGCATGGACGCCTTCGACACCTTCGGCGTCGTGCCCCCGGGCTTCGGCATCGTCCACCAGGTCAACCTCGAGTACCTGGCGCGCGGCGTGCACAAGACCAAGGCCGGCACCTACTACCCCGACACGCTGGTCGGCACCGACAGCCACACGACGATGATCAACGGCATCGGCGTGGTCGGCTGGGGCGTCGGCGGCATCGAGGCCGAGGCCGGCATGCTGGGCCAGCCGGTCTACTTCCTGACGCCGGACGTCGTCGGCTTCGAGCTGACCGGCGCGCTGCGTGAAGGCGTGACCGCGACCGACCTGGTGCTGACCGTCACCGAGATCCTGCGCAAGCACAAGGTGGTCGGCAAGTTCGTCGAGTTCTTCGGCGAAGGCACCAAGACACTGGCGCTGCCGGACCGCGCGACCATCGCCAACATGGCGCCCGAGTACGGCGCGACCATGGGCTTCTTCCCGGTCGACGAGAAGACCATCGACTACTTCCAGGGCACCGGCCGCACCAAGGCGGAGATCGAGGCCTTCGAGGCCTACTTCAAGGCGCAGAAGCTGTTCGGCGTGCCCAAGAGCGGCGACGTCGACTACAGCTCGGTCGTCAAGCTCGACCTCGGCACGGTGGCGCCGAGCCTGTCGGGTCCGAAGCGCCCGCAGGACCGCATCGAGCTCGGCAACGTCAAGGGCCAGTTCAGCTCGCTGTACTCGAAGCCGGCGGCCGAGAACGGCTTCAACCAGCCGGCCGACAAGCTCGGTCAGTCCTTCAAGACCAGCGACGGCATCGAGATCAAGAACGGCGACGTGTTGATCGCCGCGATCACCTCCTGCACCAACACCAGCAACCCCGGCGTGCTGCTGGCTGCCGGCCTGGTGGCCAAGAAGGCGGTCGAGGCCGGCCTGAAGGTCAAGAAGCACGTCAAGACCTCGCTGGCCCCCGGCTCGCGCATCGTCACCGAGTACCTCGAGAAGGCCGGCCTGCTGCCCTACCTCGAGAAGCTCGGCTTCAACGTCGCCGCCTACGGCTGCACCACCTGCATCGGCAACGCCGGCGACCTGACGCCCGAGATCAACGAGGCGATCCAGAAGAACGATCTGGTCTGCGCTGCCGTGCTCTCGGGCAACCGCAACTTCGAGGCGCGCATCCATCCGAACCTGAAGGCCAACTTCCTGGCCTCGCCGCCGCTGGTCGTGGCCTACGCGATCGCCGGCAACGTGCAAAAGGACCTGATGACCGAGCCGGTCGGCAAGGGCAAGGGCGGCAAGGACATCTTCCTCGGCGACATCTGGCCGACCAGCGAGGAAGTCCACAAGCTGATGAAGCACGCGATGAACGGCAAGGCCTTCAAGAAGAACTACGACAAGGTCAAGAACGATCCGGGCAAGCTGTGGGAGAAGATCAAGGGCGTCAAGGGCAACGTCTACACGTGGCCCAAGAGCACCTACATCGCCGAGCCGCCCTTCTTCGCCGACTTCGCGATGCAGCCGGCGGCGCTGGAGGCCGGTGTCAAGGGCGCGCGCATCATGGGCCTGTTCGGTGACTCGATCACGACCGACCACATCTCGCCGGCCGGCTCGTTCAAGGACACCACCCCCGCTGGCAAGTACCTGCTGGACAACGGCGTGCTGAAGGCCGACTTCAACAGCTACGGCTCGCGCCGCGGCAACCACGAGGTGATGATGCGCGGCACCTTCGCCAACGTGCGCATCAAGAACCTGATGCTGCCGGCCAAGGCTGACGGCTCGCGCGAGGAAGGCGGCTACACCCTGTACCAGCCGACCGGCGAGAAGCTCGCGATCTACGACGCCGCGATGAAGTACATCGCCGCCGGTACGCCCACCGTCATCTTCGGCGGCGAGGAGTACGGCACCGGGTCGTCGCGCGACTGGGCCGCCAAGGGCACCCAGCTGCTGGGCATCAAGGCCGTGGTCGCGAAGAGCTTCGAGCGCATCCACCGCTCGAACCTGGTCGGCATGGGCGTGCTGCCGCTGCAGTTCAAGGCCGGTGACTCCTGGGAAAGCCTGGGCCTGACCGGCGACGAGCAGATCGACATCGAGCTCGGCGCCGAGATCAAGCCGCAGAGCGACGCGACGCTGGTCATCACCAAGGCCGATGGCTCGAAGAAGAAGGCCAAGCTGACGCTGCGCATCGACACGCCGATCGAGGTCGACTACTACAAGCACGGCGGCATCCTGCCGTTCGTGCTGCGGCAGTTGCTCGCGGCGGCCTGATTTCTTCGAACGGATGCCGGAGCCGTTCAAGAACCTGCTCGGACCGCAGGTGGTCGCCGCGATGGCGAGCCACCTGCAACTGT
>DATMJX010000376.1:0-2624 GCA_035553715.1 Methylibium sp. | reverse complement strand
CATGTGGGCCTGTCCCTGGGCGTCGAAGTGCGTCAGTCCGGGGGCGGCGTGCAAAGGGGCGCTCATGGGCGGGAACAATGGGGAAACAATGCTGCGGCATCATAGTCTGAGCCCCATGCGTCGAATGCCGCTCCCCCCTTGTGCCCTGCGGCGCGTCGCGCTGCTGCTGCTGGCCGCGACACTGGCCCTGCCGCCGAGCGTGCCGGCCGGTGCCCAGCCCGCCTCGGACGCGCGCAACGCCCTGCCCTCGCTCGGCGACGGTGCCGCCGAAGGTTTCACCGTCGCGGCCGAGCGCCGCCTCGGCGACCGCATCATGCGCGAGCTGCGGCGCGACCGCGACTACCTCGACGATCCGCTGCTGCTCGACCACCTGCAGCGCATGTGGGACGGCCTGATCGCCGCCGCCCGCGCGCGCGGCGACATCACGCCCGAGCTGGCCGAGCGCTTCGCCTGGGAGCTGTTCCTGGTGCGCGACCGCAGCGTCAACGCCTTTGCGCTGCCGGGGGGCTACATCGGCGTGCACCTCGGGCTGGTGGCAGTGACCGCGACGTCGGACGAGCTCGCCTCGGTGCTCGCGCACGAGCTGTCGCACGTCTCGCAGCGCCACATTGCGCGCAGCGTCGATGCCGGCAAGGGGGCCTCGTTCGCCGGCATCGCCAGCCTGATCCTCGGGGTGCTGGTCGCGGGGCGCAGCCCCGAGGCTGCGCAGGCCCTGATCACCGGCGGGCAGGCGGTCTCGATGCAGGGGCGCCTGAACTTCTCGCGCGACATGGAGCGCGAGGCCGACCGCGTCGGCTACGGCGTGCTGTCCGGCGCCGGCTACGCGCCCAGCGGCATGGCGGCGATGTTCGAGAAGCTGCAGCAGGCCGCGCGGCTGAACGACAGTCAGAACTTCCCCTACCTGCGCTCGCACCCGCTGACCACCGAGCGCATCGGCGAGGCGCGTGCGCGCCTCGGCATCGACGGCGCCGCGCCGCCGCCGCGCACGCTGAGTTATGCGCTGCTGCAGGCGCGCGCGCGCGTGCTGATGGACACCCGCGACGCGGCGCTGCAGCGCGCCCAGGACTTCGATCGCCGCCTGCCCGGCGCGGACGCGCCGCTGGAGCGCGCTGCCGCGCTGTACACGAGCGCGCTCGCGTCGGTCCTGCGACGCGATGTCGCCCGTGCCGATGCGGCGATCGCGGCGCTGCGTCCGCTGGTCGAGGGCGACGCCCAGGCGCGGCCGGTGCTGGAATTGCTCGCGCTGCAGGCGCGCATCGATCGCGGCGACGCCGCCGGGGCGGCCGCGCTGTACGCGCGCGCCGCGCTGCCCGACTCGCGCCCGGCGATGCTCGCGCAATCCCAGATCGCCCTGCTGCCGGGCAGCACCGCGGCGCTGCAGCGCGAAGCCGCCGAGCGCCTCCAGACCTGGCTGGCCGAGCATGGCGGCGATGCGCTCGCCTGGGGGCAGATCGCGCAGCTCTGGGGCCGGCTCGGCGAGCCGCTGCGCTCCGTGCGCGCCGAGGCCGAATCGCATGCCGCGATGGGCGACCTCGTCGGCGCGATCGAGCGCCTGCGCGCCGGCCAGCGGCTCGCGCTTGGCGCGCGCCGCAGCGACGGCGTCGAGGTGAGCGTGATCGACGCGCGGCTGCGCGAACTCGAGCGGCAGCGCCGCGAACAGGTCGAGGAGGAGCGCCGCGGCGGCTGAGGCGGGCCGCGGCCTCAGGCCGCGCCGCGGGCGGCGAACAGGCGCTCGATCGCGACGTCGATCACGAGGCCGAAGGCGCTGTAGATCAGCGAGCCGACCAGGGCGGCGCCGAAGCCGGCGACGCTGAAGGCGTCGAGCAGGCCGGCGACCCAGTAGAACATCAGTGCGTTGATGACGAACAGGAACAGCCCGAGCGTCAGCACCGTCACCGGCAGCGTCAGCAGCACCAGCACCGGCCGCAGCACCGCGTTGAACAGGCCCAGCACCAGGGCCGCAAGCAGCGCGCCGGAGAAGCTCGCGACCTGCACGCCCGGGTAGACATGGGCCACCAGCAGCAGCGCGCAGGCCAGCAGCATCCAGCGGGCGAGCAGTTTCATGGTGCTCAGGATAGCAGCGGGGCGGGCGCCCCGCCGCCCCGCTCAGACCACGCTCAGGCGCACGTCGACATTGCCGCGCGTCGCGTTCGAGTACGGGCACACACCGTGGGCCGCCTGCACCAGCGCCTCGGCATCGGCGCGCGCCATGCCGGGGACATGGATCGCCAGGTCGACCTCGATGCCGAAGCCCTGCGGGATCACGCCGATGCCGACCTTGCCGGTCACGGTGGTGTCGGCCGGCAGCGTCTGCTGGTTCTGGCCGGCGACGAACTTCATCGCGCCGAGGAAGCAGGCCGAGTAGCCGGCCGCGAACAGTTGCTCTGGATTGGTCCCGGCACCCGAACCGCTGGGCGGAGACAGGCGCACGTCGAGCTTGCCGTCGTCCGTGCGGGAGGCGCCATCGCGCCCGCCGGTGGTGTGGGCCTTGGCGGTGTACAGGACTTTGTCGAGCTTTGCGGTCATGGTGATTTCCTTTGGTGGTTGGGAGGGAGAAAAGAGAAGAATGGAGAATGAAGTCAGCCCGTCAGCCGCTGGCGCAGCGTCTGCATCTGCTGCGTGAG
>DATMJX010000375.1:0-5564 GCA_035553715.1 Methylibium sp. | reverse complement strand
AGCGGTACTCGGTGCGACCGATCTTCATGTCGCCGACGGTCACCGGTGCGCGCTTGATGAGGTAGCGCTCCATGAGAGCCGTTTCGAGCCGCGCGAGCAGCGCCGCGCGTTCGGCCTGGGCATCGAGGCGGGCAATGGCCTTGGCGTCGACCTCGTCGTTTCGGGAGGGCGACTTCTGCGCCGTCGTTGTGCTCGGCTGAAGGGTGGCCTCGCCGCGGGCCACGTCCGGCACCTCGTCGCGAACGGGCAGTGGGTCGAGGGGCCTCTCGGGTGCTGCGGGCCGCTGCGGACCACGCTGCCACTCGCCGTCCATCCGCTCCACCGACGTGCGCCGACCCTGGGTATCGATCGCGGTGAAGCGGATGCTGCCGAGCTGGTCGGCCTTGGCGATCATCTCGGCGATCCGGCTCGAGCGGTAGGTCAGATCGGCCATCGCGTCGCGCAGCTCGTAGCGTTCGCCGGGAATCTCGACCGGCGTCTGGAACAGGTCCTTGGCGAGCGTCGCGCTGTTGGCCGGCTCGACAAAGCCACCCTGGGCGCTTGTCGTACGACGGGTGGAGGCGTGGTCGGCTTCCATGGGGTCCTCGCTTTCAGGGCTGGACAGGGTTGGGGGCCCCGGCCATCGAGGCCGTGGTGCCGACCGAGACCGGCGTGGCGCGGTACACCTCGATCTCGACGCGGCGGTTCAGGGCTCGGCCGGCGGCGGCGGTGTTGTCGGCGGCGTGGTCGCCCGCGGGTTGGTAGGTGGCGCGGATGCGCGCCGCATCGACGCCAGCGGCAACCAGGTAGTCGCGCACCGCAGCGGCCCGGTCGCGCGCGATGCGGCTCTCGGCTGCTGCATCCGAACTGCCATCGGTGCGGCCACGCAGCAGCACCAGCGGCGCCGCCTTGGCGTCCGCGATCAGGGCCGCCGCCATGTCCTGCGGCACCACGACGCGGGTACTGCCGAACCCGAAGTGCACGGTGTGGATGCTGTTCGCCCGAGCCGACGGTGCGGCCGGCTCCGCCATCGCCGCCAGCACCTGCTGGCGCGCCGCCATGTGCGCCAGCGTCGCGGCCGTCGTGTCCGCAAGTCGCCCGGACTCGGTCGCCAGGATGCGGGTGTTCTGCAGGTCGTTCCGGCAGACCTGCAGCTCCACCGCCATCTGCGAGTTGACGGGACGTTTCCTGGATTCGTCCACGGTCGGCGGCTTGGGCGGCGAGCTGCAGGCGGCCAGGATGAGGAGCCAGGGGAGGCAGGGGATGGCGGCGCGCATGGGGGATCTCCTGCAGTCTCAGGATTGGGGTTGGGCTTCGGTCAGGGTGGCTTCGTCGCTCGACGACGGGCCGCCGCTCGCATCGAGTGCGGCGACATCCAGCGCAGGCAGGACGCCGTCTTCGTCGGCCACCGGCTCGATCGATCCACCGTCGCCCGGGGCGCCCGGCTGGCCTCTGCTGAAGAACGCCAAGAGATCGCCGGCCACCTTGTCCGGCGGGCCCTCGAAAGAATCGGGCAGCAGTGCCACGTCGTGGGCCAGCGCTTCGAGGCTGAGCGTCTGCCCGATCGGCAGCTCGTCGTCTGCAAATCGCCAGCGCTGCTGCACCCGGGCCAGATGAAGGTCCATGTCGATGCGGGGCACCTCGGGCGCGGGCTGCAGGCGCTCGCGGAAGACCTCCTCTCGGTGGTAGCGGATCTTCTCGCCGAGGATGGGCTTGCAGTGTTCGCAGATGACCACGAGCCGCTCGCTGCCGAGTTCCTTGAACTCCTGGGGCAGCAGCAGGGCGCGACGCTGCTCGCTCTCGTTTCGGCTGATGGTGCTGTGGCCGTGGCCGCTGAAGGACCGGCTGCGTCCGCGCGAGGTGGCGCGCTCGGTGAAGTGGCCGAGCATCGCGCTGTACTCGTCGGCGTCGCGCTGTTCGCGCGGCGCGTAGAGGATCTGCAGCCCGTGGTTGGTCGCGAAGGTCCGCGCCTCCTTGTCGCCGTAGAGGGCGTCGAGCTGCGACATGGCCTGCACGACCGTCAGCAGGCGCAGGTTGTAGCCGGCCAGGAAGGCCGCCGAGGTCGTGATGACACCGACCCGACCGAGGGCCGCGAACTCGTCGTTGACCAGCAGGCACTGCAGCTTCAGCGTCGGGTCCTGCCCGGGCAGCACCTGGGTGTTCAGACTGACCAGCTGCGAGAAGAACAGCGCCAGCAGCGGCCGGGCGTTGAGAAGCCGGTTCGGCGGGATGCGCACGTAGATCGACATCCGGCGGCGGCGCACATCGTCGAGCCGGAAGTCGTCGGCGCTGGTGGCGGCATCCACCACCGCATCCGCGAAGATTGTCAGCGGCGCGTTGAAGGTGGCCACGACGCTGGACAGCGTGTTCTCCGAGTTCGACAGCAGCCGTTGCAGCGCGTCGACGCATTCATCGGTCAGGGGCTGGCCGTCGTCGCGACGCTGGGCGATCAGGGCGCCCAGGTGATCCTTCAGGGGGCGACCCTTGCCCGAGGACTGGCGCAGCATCTCGCCGACGGTCCGCGGCAGCTCCGGGGTTTCGAGCAGCAGCAGGCCGAGTCCGAGGAACAGGTTCCTGGCCTGGTCGTTGAAGAAGGCCTCGGACGAGGTGCCGCCCCCATCGTTCGGGAAGAAGACCTGGCCGATCGCCAGCAGATCACCCACGCGGTGCAGGTCGCTGCTGCGTACGGTCGACAGCGGATTCCAGCGATGGCTGCGGGCTTCCTCGTCGAACGGCGAGAAGGCGTAGACCGCCTGACCATGGCTGGCCCGGTAGCCGGCGGTGATGGCGTGGTTCTCGCCCTTGATGTCGAGCACCACGACCGAGTCGGGCCAGTTCAGCAAGTTCGGGATCACCACGCCGACGCCCTTGCCGCTGCGGGTCGGGGCCGACAGCATCACCGAGAGCTGGCCCGGCAGGCTCAGGAAGCGCCCGCGGTGGCGACCGATCAGGATGGCCGGCGCATCATCTGCGCCACCCGACAGCCCGGCGCGGGCGATCTCGGCCGTGCTCGCGAAGCGTGCATCGCCGTGCAAAGGCCGTCTCGGCCGCGCTGCCGCGACCAGCGCTGCCGGCAGGACGATGCCGAGCCCGAAGCCGCACACGCCGATCGAGACCAGCAGCCGTTGCCGCAGGGGTGGATCGTCTGCGTAGAGCTGCCAGTAGTGGGCGATGCTGGTGAAGCCGGCTTGTCGCGGGTCGGCCTTGCTGAGCAGCAGAAAAACCACCGCCGACAGGTACACCGCGGCGCACGCCAGACCGACCAGGCACAGACCCGCGAACATTGCCGCCGCGACCTTGCGCCACGCCGGCCAGGTCGCCATCGACAGCGCCGTGACGGTGCTCATCAGCCGGTCCCCACCGCGTCGTCCCAGCGGCCGAGTCGCTGACGCCGTGGCTCGTAGTACAGCTCGGAGATGAAGCGCCCGCGCTCGTCACGGTCGAACTGGACGATCACGTCGACCACGACGCCGAGCAGCCACTTGATCTCGTTCATGCGCAGGCCGCCGCCGGCCCCGGACTCGCGGATCATCAGCGACATCTGCTCCAGGGCGAGGGCGCAGCTGCCGGCGTGGACGCTGGTGATGCTGCCCGGATGGCCCGACGCGGCGAGGCGCACGAAATGGAAGCACTCGTCGCCGCGGACCTCGGCCAGGAAGATGCGGTCGGGCTTCATGCGCAGACAGGCTTCTAGGAGCGACTTGGCCGTCACCTTGGCGGTGCCCTGGGCGTCCTTGCTGTAGAACAGGTGCACGACGTTCGGATGGTTCGGCAGCGTCAGCTCGGCGGTGTCCTGGATCGTGATCAGCCGTTCGTGCCGGGGCACCTCCTCGACGAGGCCCTTCATGAAGGTGGTCTTGCCCGAGCCGGTCTTGCCGCTGACGACGATGGTCTGGTGCTTACGCACGGCCAACCGCAGGAACTCGGCCCAGCGGCCAGCCTCCTTGAGCTTCACGAGTTCCTGTTCGAAAGGCAGCAGCTCGCTAGCTTCGGTGCGGGTGACGGTGGCGGTCCGCTCGAACAGGCCGTCGCGCTCGAAGTCGTCGAGCCGCTTGATCAGCTGCGAGGGCTTGCGCACCGTGACCGACACCGTGCCCCGCGTGACGGCCGGCGGAATCGCGAACTGGATGCGCTCCCCACTGGGCAGCGTGGCGGACAGGAGCGGACGCTCCTGGTTGATCTGCTGGTCGCGGTAGGTGGCGACGGCCGTGGCCAGCGACAGGCAGCGCTCCAGGGTCATCTCGGGTGCGGCGGTGACGCGCCAGCCGGTGACGGTCTCGACGAGCAGTTCCCCCGGTCGGTTGATGCAGACCTCGAGAACACCCGCGGCGTCGAGCTGCTCGCGCAGCGGTCGCAGGAACTCGACGACCGAGGTTGCATCGCCGCACCAGGCGTCGCCGCCGTCGGCGACTTCAGAGGGGGCGTGCAGGCGGTTCATCGTGGCGACGGGCTCAGTTCGTAGACCGACGAGAAGTCCACATCGCGCGCGACGTAGATGCCGACGATGCCGCCCTGGTTCTGGTAGATCAGCGGCGGGATGTTGATGGTGCTGTCGAGCACCTTCTCGGCGAGCTTGCTGGTGTTGGAGGTCGTCGAGGGCAGGACGATCGTGTCGGCGTTCGACTCGTTGGCCTGGTTCTGGATCACCAGCTTCACCGAGTCGTCGATCAGGGACAGCAGCATCGCGGCGCCGATGCGCTCGCCCCAGCGGTTGTCCACATAGCCGTCGATGCCCGACTCACCCAGCTGGCCGGTACCGGGCGAGTCGATGTCCACCGTCACGCCGTGGGGCGTGCGGATGCGGGTCCAGAGCACCGGGATGCGCACGGTGCCGGGCCGCACCGATGCGATGCGGTACTCGCCGTCGAGGTGCGAACCGCGCTCGATCAGCAGCACGCGGCCGTCGTCGCTGAAGACGTTGCGCTGGACCTGGCAGCCCACCAGGCCGGACACGGCGCTGATGACCTTGGTCTTGAGGGCGCAGGTGAAGGCCGTGCCCTTGGGCAGCGTCAGGCTGCGGTTGCCGAGCAGGGTGGCCGACACACGGGGCGTGGCCGAGCCCTGGAGCTGGCCGCCGAACAAGCCGGCGCCGGCAGCCGCCATGCCTGGCGCGACGTTCGGCAGTTGCCCACCCCCGGGCGAGGGCACACCGAGGAGGGCACTCGGGGGTGCCTCAGCGGAGTTCTGACCTGCCGCCAGGGCGGCGGACTGGGTGAGGGTGTCGAGCAGTCCCTGGAGTTGCTGCTGGTAGGCCCGCAGGTTGCTCGCGGTGGCCTCCATCGGATCGTCGGGGTTCACCGCCGGCTCGTTGGTCCCCGCAGGTGCGGCCCGCCTCGTGCCACCGCTGGTCGGCATGGGCGCTCCCGGCAAGGGCGGCCGGGTGGTCACCAGCAGCACGGGTGCATCCTCCGGGGGCGCCACCTTTGCGGCCCCTCCGGCAGGGGCACCCGAGCCGGTGCGGCGCACTCCGATCGGTTCTGCCGCCTCCTCAGCCGTCGGCAGGATCGCGGGGACGACCGGGACGGCCGCCGGCGCCGCACCGGCTCGGGTGCCCCTGCCGGAGGGGCCGCAAAGGTGGCGCCCCC
>DATMJX010000374.1:0-2346 GCA_035553715.1 Methylibium sp. | reverse complement strand
GGTGAGCCCAGGCCAGTGCGCCGAGCAGCACCAGCAGCCCCAACCCGCCGAGCAGGTGGGCCGTCACGATCGCCGGATAGAGCTTGAGCGTGACCGTCAGGGCGCCGAAGGCGCCCTGCAGACAGACCCACAGCAGCGTCACGCTCGCCCAGCCGGGCGAGGCACTGCGGCGATCGCGCCGCCACTGCAGCCAGCTGGCCAGCGCCATCACCATGATCAGCACCCCGACCGCGGTGGCCAGGTAGCGGTGGATCATCTCGATCCAGGCCTTCGGAAAGGTCACCGGGCCGCTCGGCAGCGCGCTCTGGGCCGCGCTGATCTCGTGGTGCGCGCCGAACGGGCTCGCGTTGCCGTAGCACCCCGGCCAGTCGGGGCAGCCGAGCCCGGAGTCGGTCAGCCGCGTGAAGGCCCCGAACAGCACCAGATCAAAGGTCAGGAACAGCGTCAGCAGGGTCAGCGCCTGCAGACGCCGCGGCGTGTCGGCGCCGCGGTGGCGCATCCACACCCAGGCCAGCGGCCCAAGCGCGAGCACCAGGCCCAGCAGCGCCAGCCGCGCCAGCGGCGCGAGATTGACGAGGTCGGTCGTGTCCATCGGGGTTCAGCGTCCCGGCTGGTCCCACGAGGTCGAGGCGCGCAGCAGCCGCTCGAGGTCACGGCGGATGCCCGCCGGCTCCCCCTCGGCCGGGAAGCGCATCATCCAGTGCCCCATCGGATCGATGACGTAGAGGTGGGCACCGAGCGGCTGGCCCGGCGCCGGCGTGAGCCAGGCAGCGAGGGCCTCGCGCGGCACCCGCAGCACCGTCGCACCGGCGAGCGCCGGCCGCAGGGCCTCGCGCACCGGGGCGGTGTCGTCGATCAGCCAGACCCGGTCGAAGCGGTCCTTGTTCTTGCCCAGCGCCTCGCGCAGCTGGCGCTGCAGGTAGAGCTGGCGCTCGCAGAGCGCGTCACAACCGCCGCCGGCGACGACGACCAGCAGCCACTGCCCCTTGAGCGTCACCGGATCGACGGCGCGGCCCTCGAGATCGCTCAGCGGCAGTTGCGCTGCCGCCGGCAGCGGTCGCTGCGGTTCGATCAGCTCGCCGTAGGCGCTGCGTCCCTGCGGGCGGATCACGTAGTAGGTGAAGTAGGACGCGATCACCGGCGCGGCGCACACCAGCAGCACCAGCAGCATCCTCAGCCGCCCGCGCGCAACGGCCGCGCCGGCCAGCGTCGGCTGCGGCAGGCTGTGGACCGCGAAGCTCAGCGGCTCGGCGTCAGCCGCGCGCGGCGCGTCGCCGCTCGCGCCACGGTCCGAGGAGTTGGAACCAGACATAAAGCCCCGTCAGCAAGGCGGCCAGCGCGAACCATTGGAACGCGTAGCCATGGTGTTTGTGGATGTCGAGCGTCTGCGCCGGCCAGCGCCGGGCCAGTCCGTCGTCGGGAGCGCCCTCGGCCTGCTGCTGCAGCGACCAGGGCCGCAGAGCGACGCCGATCTCCTGCGCGTAGGCGGTCAGGTCGAGATTCTGCCGGACCGCGCCGCTGCCGCCGTCGCCGAAGTCGTAGAGTCGCGCCGGCGGAGGCATCAGCACGCCGGCGACCTGCACCGCCGGCTCGCCGGGCGTCGGCACGGCCGGGACGCGGGTGCGGTCGCGCGGATCGCGCGGCACCCAGCCACGCTGCACCAGCACCGCGTCGCCCGGCGCGAGCTCCAGCGGCGTGAGCACGAAGAAGCCAGGACGCCCCTCCATCTGCCGGTTCTCGAGGAAGACGGTGCGCTCGCCCAGCCACCGCCCGGTGAGCACCGTGCGGCGATGCTGCTGGGCCGGCACGGCCTCGGGCGTGCGTGCCAGGTCCTGCTGCGGCAGCAGCGGCAGCGCAGCGCGCTCCTCCAGGCTGGTCCGCAGCGCTTCCTTCTGCGCCGCGCGGTCGAGTTGCCAGACGCCCAGGCGCGCGGTCAGCGCGACGCCGGCGAGCGTCGCACCGAGCACGATCCAGCGTCGCGTGCGGGGATTCATCGCTCAGGCGCCGCACCGCATGCCATACAGTGCGGTCATGAAGTGGATCGTGCTGCTCGCCTTCATCGGCATCCTGTTCGCGTTGGCCAGCGCCGGACGCGCCATGCTCAACGACGGCCGCGACGGCGCACCGAAAACCAACCGCATGCTGCATGCGCTGGCCTGGCGGATCGGGCTGTCGGTGGCGCTGTTCCTGTTCATCCTGCTGGCTTGGCGGCTCGGCTGGATCCAGCCGACCGGGCTGCCGCTGCTGCGGCGCTGACCCAAATGCAAAGAGCGCCAAACGGCGCTCTTTGTTCAATCGTGGTGGCGGCCCCGCAGGCCGCCCCGCCGACTCACATCCAGTAGACGA
>DATMJX010000373.1:0-14103 GCA_035553715.1 Methylibium sp. | reverse complement strand
GAGGTCGACGCGGTGATCGTCGGCTGCGACCGCGTCGCCGCGAACGGCGACGTCTGCAACAAGATCGGCACCTACCTCAAGGCGCTCGCGGCGCACGACAACGGCGTGCCGTTCTATGTCGCGATGCCGCTGTCGACGCTGGACCGCACGCTGCCCACGGGACGCTCGATCCCGATCGAGGAGCGCAGCGCGCGCGAGCTCACGCACCTGGCCGGCCGCGCGGCCGACGGCGCGCTCATCGAGGTGCAGCTCGTGCCCGAGGGCAGCGCCGCCGCGAACCCGGCCTTCGACGTGACGCCGGCGCGCCTGGTCACCGGCCTGATCACCGAGCACGGCCTCGTTGCGCCGGTCGCCGTGGGGGCGCTGTGAGCCACGGGAGAGGGGCCGCGTGCCGCATGGGACGGAGGGGCCCGCGGCAGCATGGGCTCCGACCGCTCGGCGGCGCGGGGACCCCTGGCATCGCGGAGCTGCGGCCGTGAACGACGAGGCGACGCTGCGCCCCGCGATCGTCGCTGCGCTGCAGCGGCTCGACGCGTTGGGGCTGAACCGTGGCAGCACCGGCAACCTCAGCCACCGCTGCGGCGCCGGCATGCTGATCACGCCGACCGGCATGGGCGCCGAGGAGCTGCGCCCCGAGGACCTGGTCTGGGTCGGCGACGACGGCACGCTGCGCGGCGACTGGCAGCCCTCGTCGGAATCGCCCTTCCACGCGGCGATCTACCGCGGCCGGCCCGGGCTGCACGCCATCGTCCACACCCATTCGCCGAACGCCACCGCGCTGGCCTGCCTGCGGCGCGCGCTGCCGGCCTTCCACTACATGGTTGCGGTGGCCGGCGGCGACGACGTGCCCTGCGTGCCCTACCACCTGTTCGGCAGCGAGGCGCTGTCGCAGGCGGTGGCCGGCGCCTTCGCGCAGCGCGACGCCTGCCTGATGGCCCACCACGGCCTGGTCGCCGGTGGCACGACGCTCGCGAAGGCGCTGAAGGTCGCGCTCGAGATCGAGTCGCTGTGCGAGGTCTACCTGAAGGCGCTGGCGACGGGCCAGGAGCCGATGCTCCTCGACGCCGCGCAGATGGCCGAGGTCATCGAGCGCTTTCGCCGCTACGGCAAGGCCGCGCGCCGCTGAGGCCAGGTCGCGAGCAGCAGGCCCAGCAGCGCGAGCGCCAGCGCCGCGGACTGCGCCGGCCCGACGGGCTCGCCCAGCACGCCGACGCCGACCGCCGCGGCCGTGACCGGCAGCATCACCGTGAACACCCCCGCCTGCGGCGCCGGCACGCGCTGCAGGCCCTTCATCCACAGCCACACCGCCCAGACGCTCGCGGCCAGCGCGTAGAAGACCAGCAGCGCCCAGGTCGGCGCGGCGACGGCCGCGAAGTCGAAGCGCTGCGCCTGCCACAGCCCGAAGGGCGTGACGAGCGCCAGCCCCCACAGGTTGATCAGCGCGCTGACGCGCCGCGGCGACACGCGAGCCGCGAGCCGCTTTCCGATGACGACGTAGCTCGCCTCGCACAGCACCGCGCCGACCAGCAGCACGTAGCCCAGCGGCTGCGCGGCGCCGCCGGAGCCCGCCTCGGGCCGCACCAGCGCCGATAGCGCGATGCCGGCCACCGCGCAGGCGATGCCGGCCGCGACGCGGGGCGCGATCCGCTCCCCCAGGAAGACGAAGGACAGCAGCGCGACCGCCGCCGGGATCGCCGCCATCACGACGCCGGCCGCGACCGCCGAGCTCAGCGCCACGCCGTAGAGCATGCACACCGAGAACAGGAAGTTGCCGAGGAAGCTGTTCCAGAAGATCAGCCGGCGGTCCTCCGGCGCGAGCGGCGCCTCGCCCTCGGCGCGCCGCAGCCAGTGCGGCATCGCCAGCGCCGCGAAGCCGAAGCGCAGCCAGGCGAGCAGGAAGACCGGGAACACCGCGACCAGCCCCTTCGACAGCCCGACATAGCTGCCGACCAGCGCCATGCTGGCGGCGAGGCAGGCGTAGGCGGCGAGCGGCGGGGGCGTCACGCCGGTGGCATCACGCGGGCTGGGTCGCGCGCCAGGACTGCCAGCGCCAGGCGTCGTCGCACATCTGCGCGAGGTCGCGCTTCGTGCGCCAGCCGAGCAGGCGCTCGGCCAGCGCCGGGTCGGCCCAGCAGGCCGCGACGTCGCCGGCGCGGCGGCCGACGATGCGGTAGGGCACCGGCCGGCCCGAGGCCGCCTCGAAGGCGCGCACCATCTCCAGCACCGAGACGCCGCGCCCGGTGCCGAGGTTGACGGTCAGCAGCCCGGGCTCGCGGGCCAGCCGGTCGAGCGCGGCCACATGGCCCTCGGCGAGGTCCATCACGTGGATGTAGTCGCGCACGCCGGTGCCGTCGACCGTCGGCCAGTCGCCGCCGAAGACCTGCAGCTCGGGCCGCTGGCCGACGGCGACCTGGGCCACGTAGGGCAGCAGGTTGTTGGGTACGCCCGATGGGTCCTCGCCGATGCGGCCGCTCTCGTGGGCGCCGACCGGGTTGAAGTAGCGCAGCCGCGCGATGCGCCAGTCCGCCTCGGCGGCCGCCAGGTCGGCCAGCATCTGCTCCATCATCAGCTTGGTCCAGCCGTAGGGGTTGGTGGCCGTCAGCGGGAAGTCCTCGCGGATCGGCACCGAGGCCGGGTCGCCGTAGACGGTGGCCGAGGACGAGAACACCAGCGTGCGCACGCCGGCGCGGCGCATGGCCTCGAGCAGCTTCAGCGTGCCTCCGACGTTGTTGTCGTAATAGGCCAGCGGCTGGGCGACCGACTCGCCGACGGCCTTCAGCGCGGCGAAGTGGATCACCGCGCGGATGCGGTGGCCGGTGAACACGCGGTCGAGCAGGTCGGCGTCGCGCACGTCTCCCTCGACGAAGGCGGGGCGCTTGCCGCACAGCGGCGTCAGCCGCTCCAGCACGTCGGCGCGGCTGTTCGACAGGTTGTCGAGGATCAGGAATTCATGGCCCGCCGCGGCGAGCGCGACGCAGGTGTGCGAGCCGATGAAGCCGGTGCCGCCGGTGACGAGGATCATGGGAAAGCGGGAAGGCCACGGCACGGTGCCGCGGTGCGATTGTGCCGGCGGCCCGGGCCGCCGACGCCGGGGCGCCTGGCGCAGGACGCCCGGGGCGCGCTCACGGATTGATCCTCAGCCAGGTCGTCTTCAGCTCGGTGTACTTGTCGAAGGCGTGCAGCGACTTGTCGCGGCCGTTGCCGCTTTGCTTGTAGCCGCCGAAGGGGACGGTGATGTCGTCCTCGTCGTACTGGTTCACGTGCACCGTGCCGGCGCGCAGCGCGCGCGCGACGCGGTGGGCACGGTCGACCTGCGAGCTCCAGACGCTGGCCTGCAGGCCGTAGGGCGAGTCGTTGGCGAGGCGGATCGCCTCGGCCTCGTCCCGAAAGCGCAGCAGGCTCAGCACCGGGCCGAAGATCTCCTCGCGGGCGATTCGCATGTCGTTGCGCACGCCGGCGAAGACCGTCGGCTCGACGTAGCAGCCGCCGCTCTCGGCGCGCGCCCGCGCGCCGCCGGCCAGCAACGTCGCGCCCTCGCCGCGCCCGGCGTCGATGTAGTCGAGCACGGTGCGCAACTGGCCCTCGTCGACCAGCGCGCCCATCACCGTGCCGGCATCCAGCGGGTCGCCAGGACGGTAGGCCGGCGCCTCGGCGGCGACGCGTTGCGCGAAGTCCTCGGCGATGCTCTCGTGCACCAGCACGCGCGAGGGCGCGTTGCAGCTCTCGCCCTGGTTGAAGAACAGGCTGGCCGCGACCGTCTTCGCGCAGCGCTCGAGGTCGTCGAAGTCGGGGAAGACGAGGAAGGCGCTCTTGCCGCCGAGCTCGTTGTAGACGCGCTTGAGGTTGCTGCGCCCGGCGTACTCGAGCATCCTGCGGCCCACCCGGGTCGAGCCGGTGAAGCCGATCGCGTCGACGTCCGGGTGCAGCGCCAGCGCCTCGCCGGCCTCGGGGCCGTAGCCGGGCACGGCGTTGAAGACCCCCGACGGCAGCCCGGCCTCGAGCGCCAGCTCGGCCAGGCGCAGCGCGGTGTAGGGGCTCTTCTCGCTGGGCTTGAGAACGACCGAGTTGCCCGCCGCCAGCGCCGGCCCGAGCTTCCAGGCGGCCATGATCATCGGGTAGTTCCAGGGCACGATCGCGCCGATCACGCCCATCGGCTCGCGCTGGATCAGTGCCAGCGCGTTCGGCCCGGTCGGCGCGATCTCGTCGTAGACCTTGTCGACGGCCTCGGCATACCAGGCGATCGTGCGCGCGGTCGAGGGCACGTCGACCGAGAGCGAATGCTGGATCGGCTTGCCCATGTCCAGGGTCTCGAGCAGCGCCAGCTCCTCCTTGGCGGCGAGGATCTTCTCGGCGAAGGCCAGCAGCACGCGCTTGCGCGCCGCGGGCGGGCGGCGCGACCAGCGGCCGTCCTCGAAGGCGCTGCGGGCGCTCCGCACCGCCGCGTCGATGTCGGCCGCCTGGCCGCGCGCGACGCGGCCGAGCAGGCGGCCGTCGATCGGCGAGCGCTTGTCGAACAGATCGCTCGCGGTCCGACGTTCCCCGCCGATCAGCGCGTGGCCGTCGGGGCGCAGCATCGCCGCGCGTTCATGCCAGTCGATGGTGCGGACAGAGCTCATGGGGACGTCTCCTTCGGGAACATGATCGCGCACGGCGGCACGCGCCGGCGCACCCGCTCAGAAGCTCATCACCACGGCCGCGCCGAACAGGTGGTTGTGCTTGCGGAAGCTGCCGTCCTTCACGTAGGCGAACACCGGCAGGTTCGAGCCGTCGAAGCGGTACTCGGCCTTGAAGGTCGTGTTCAGGTTGTAGGCGTATTTCAGTCCGAAGGACAGCGCGTAGCGGTCGGCCCCCTTGGTGCAGCCCTCGAGCGTCTGGTCCTCGCAGCCCAGGGTCGGGTCGGGGCCGATGCCGTTGCGGTAGTCGCCGTAGGGGCCGTCGATGCCGTAGCCGCCCTCGACGCCGTTCCAGTAGCCGTTGTAGGTCAGCAGGCCGCCGCCGTTCTTGTCGTTGCGGATGTAGTCGGCCCGCACCAGGGCCTGCAGGCGCGGCGTGATCAGGTAGCCGGCCAGCCCCGAGAGGCCCCACCACTCGGCCTTGCCGAACTCGCCGGAGGCATTCGGAACGATGCCGGCCTGCTTCTGCGTGCCGTAGCTCAGCTGGCCCTGCACGGTCCAGTCGCCGCGGATGAAATAGCCGTCGACCTCGAAGAGGTGCGTCGCGGTCTTGAAGAACTCGGTGCAGTCGCCGTCGCGGCAGAGGTTGAAGTTGGTCGTGCGACCGTGCAGGCCGGCCAGGCCCCAGCCGTTGAACTCGCCCTTCGAGTAGTCGAGCCGGTAGACCAGTGCCGGCTGACGCTCGCCCTGCTTGCCATTGGGCTCGTTGACGTTGGCGAGCATCGCGCGCGCCCACCACTTGCCCTTGGTGTAGTCGATGCCGACGCCGGTGTAGGCGGTCGGCAGCGTGAAGTCGTAGAGCAGGTTGTGGGTGATGAAGGGGTTCAGCGTCGGCTGCTGGTACTCGTAGCCCGACCAGTCGGGCACCTGGCCGACCAGCAGCCGGGTCTGCAAGTCGGTCAGCGGGATCGAGACCGTGGCCTCCTGCACGATGCCCGCGCCGATGACCTCGCCGACGCCGCGGTTCGGCGTCAGCGTCAGCTTCCAGCGCGTGCCGCTGTCGGTCTCCTTGGTGAAGTCGATCGCGACCGAGCCGATGTAGGAGGTGTCGTAGAAGAAGCCGTCGCTCTGCGGGTTGAGGAACTGGAAGCCGGCGCGCTTCTGGTTGCGGTTGTAGAGGTAGGTCGGGTCGGCGTAGCCGGAGATCGTCAGGCCCTTCAGGCCCCACATCTCGACGTTGTCCTCCATCGCCTCGGTCTTGATGGCGATGCGGTTGAACTCCTGCACCTGCTCGGGCGTCATGCCCCACTGCGCGGCGGCGGGTGCGGCCTGCGCCGCCTCGCTGGCCTTGAGCCGGGCCTCGAGCTCGGTCACTCGCTGCTGCAGATCCTGCAGGGCCTTCAGCAGCTCGGCGTTGCTCTGGGCCATCGCCGCGGGGAAGGCCAGGGCCAGGGCCAGGGTCAGCGGGGGGTGCTTCCAGCGCTTCATCTCTTGGGCTCCTCTGTCGTGACGGTCTTGAAATGGCTTGGGCTTCGGCGCGGGGTCAGCCGCCGCGGGCCGCCGCGGCCAGCGCCAGCGCGCGCTGGCGCTCGGCGCGCGCGATCAGCCAGCTCGCCAGCAGCACGCCGATCGCGACCGCGACGATGACGACCGTGGCCATGGCATTGACGCTCGGGTTCATGCCCAGCCGCGCGCGCGAGAAGATGACCAGCGGCATCGTGGTCGCGCCGGGGCCCGACAGGAAGGCCGAGAGCACGACGTCGTCGAGCGAGATCGTGAAGGTCAGCAACCAGGCCGAGGCCAGCGACTGGCCGATCATCGGCAGCGTGACCAGCGCGAACACCTGGTGCGGGCGCGCGCCGAGGTCCATCGCCGCTTCCTCGAGCTGCGGATTCAGGTCGCGCAGCCGCGCCTGCACGACCACGGTGGCGTAAGCCATGCCGAGCAGCAGGTGGCCGAGCCAGATCGTCAGCATGCCGCGCTCGGGAAAGCCCAGCGCGCGCTGCACCGACACCAGGAAGAGGAGCAGCGACAGCCCGACGATCACCTCCGGCATCACCAGCGGCGCGCTGACCATGCCGCCGAACAGCGTGCGCCCGGTGAAGCGCGTGTACTTGACGAGCGAGAACGCCGCCAGCGTGCCGAGCACCACCGAGCCGCAGGCCGTGACGAAGGCGATGCGCAGGCTGAGCCACAGCCCAGCGAGCATCTCGCGGTCGCGCGTCAGCGCGGCGTACCACTTCAGCGTGAAGCCGGCCCAGACGCTGGGCAGCGGCGAGTCGTTGAAGGAGTAGAGGACCAGCGCGACGATCGGCAGGTAGAGGAAAGCGAAGCCGGCGGCGAGCCAGCCGCGCGCGAACCACCGCGCGAACGCCGGGCCGAAGAGGGTGCGTCGCGTCATGACAGCGCCCCGCCCGCCGGGGACGGCAGATGTCCCCCGGAACGGGGCGGGCCTTGCTCGGGGCGGCACGGCGCGGCAGCCTGCGGTGGCATCGATGGCAGGCTCCTCATCGCCGCTCCTGCGCCTGCGCCTGGTAGCGGTTGAACAATGCCAGCGGCACGATGATCAACAGGATCATCACCACGGCGACGCTCGAGGCCATCGGCCAGTCGTTGTTGCTGAAGAACTCGTCCCACAGCACGCGACCGATCATCAGCGTCTGCGGCCCGCCGAGCAGTTCGGGGATCACGAACTCGCCGATGCAGGGGATGAAGACCAGCATCGAGCCGGCGATGATGCCGGCCCGGGACAGCGGCACCGTGACGCGCCAGAACGCCACCGCCGGCGTCGCGCCGAGGTCCTGCGCGGCCTCGAGCAGGCGCAGGTCCAGCTTCGCGAGGGTCGCGTACAGCGGCAGGATCATGAAGGGCAGGTAGGTGTAGACCATGCCCAGCACCAGCGAGAAGGGCGTGTTCATGAACTTGCCCTCGGTGGCGATCAGGTCGGCGGCGAGCAGCAGGTGATCGACACCCAGCCCCTCGAGCGCGCCAGCCACCCAGCCGCCCTCGCCGAGCAGGCCCTTCCAGGCGTAGACGCGCAGCAGGAAGGAGGTCCAGAACGGCAGCATCACCGCCATCAGCAGCGCCGGCTGCAGCGTCTTGCGCGCGCGCGCCATGAAGTAGGCGAAGGGGTAGCCGATCGCCAGGCACAGCAGCGTCGTCACCGCGGCGTACTTCAGGCTCGCGACGTAGGTGGCGAAGTAGAGCTCGTCGTGGAGGATGTAGAGGTAGTTGCCGAGCCGGAGGCTGAGCTGCAGCACCCCGTCGGTGTAGCTCAGGAGATCCTTGAAGTGCACCGTCTCCATCTCGGAGACGCTGATCTTGAAGACGATCAGGAAGGGCAGGAGGAAGAACAGCAGCAGCCAGAGGTAGGGCAGGCCGATCACCGCGCTGCGCCCGCGCCACCACGAGGGCGCGCGCCGGGTTTTGGGCGCCTGAGGCGGCAGGCTGCGGGGGCTGGGATTCATCCGGGCCGCTTCATTGCGTCAGCACGACCTGCGAGGACGGCGTCCAGCTGGCCCAGGCGCGGTCGCCCCAGCTCAGCGTGTCGTCGCGGTGGCGCTCGGCATTGCTCTGGCTGACCTTGAGGACCTGGCCGCTCGGCAGCGCCAGGTGGTAGACGGTGAAGCTGCCGAAGTAGGACAGCTCCTTGACGGTGCCCTGCACGCGGTTGTGCGGCTCGTGCCCGGCGGGCGGCGCGGCGCGGCTCAGGCGGATCTTCTCGGGACGCACCGCGACGCAGACGGCCATCCCCTCGGTGCCGGTGATGCCGTGGCCGACCCAGTGGCTGCAGTCGGCGCAGCGCACCACGACATGGTCGGCCTGGTCCTCGACCAGCGTGCCGTCCATCAGGTTGACGTTGCCGATGAAGTCCGCGACGAAGCGGTTGGCCGGGGTCTCGTAGAGGTCGCCGGGCGTGCCGACCTGCAGCACGCGGCCCTCGCTCATCACCGCGATGCGCGAGGCCATGGTCATGGCCTCCTCCTGGTCGTGCGTGACCATCACGCAAGTGACGCCGACCGCCTCGATGATGTTGACGAGCTCGAGCCGGGTCTCCTCGCGCAGCTTCTTGTCGAGCGCGCCGAGCGGCTCGTCGAGCAGCAGCAGCTGCGGTTGCTTCGCGAGGCTGCGCGCCAGCGCGACGCGCTGCTGCTGGCCACCCGAGAGCTGGTGCGGCTTGCGCCGGGCGTAGGGGCCGAGCTGCACCAGCCTGAGCATGGCCTCGACGCGCTGCGCGATCTCGTCGCGGCCCATGCCGTCGCGCCGCAGGCCGAAGGCGATGTTGTCCCACACGCTCAGGTGCGGGAACAGCGCGTAGGACTGGAACATCATGTTGATCGGCCGCTCGTAGGGCGCGAGCCCGGCGAGGTCCTGGCCGGCCAGCACGATGCGCCCCGAGCTCGGCGTCTCGAAACCGGCGAGCATGCGCAGCAGCGTCGTCTTGCCGCAGCCCGAGGAGCCGAGCAGCGCGAAGATCTCGCCCTGGGCGATGTCGATCGAGACATGGTTGACCGCGACGGCGCCGCCGCCGAAGTCCTTCACCACGTCCTGGATCTGCAGATAAGCCGCGGTCATAGGGTGTCGAGCCCGATGGCAGACGCACCGACGGGGGGCAGGGCGCGGCCCTTGCGGCCGCCGCCGCGGATCCGGCTGCGCCGGTCCGCCAGCGGCGCCCCCCTGAGAGGGAGCGGCGCAGCCGCAACGGGGGGGTACGTCATCAGAGCCCCGTCTTGAACGAGGTGAACATGCGCGTCATCGTGCGGCGCAGGTCGTTGTTGATCGCGTCGGGCGCGGCCATCCTGGCCATGTCGGCGTCGCTCGGGAAGACCTTCGGGTTGTTCGCGACCTCGGGCTTGATGAACTTCTTCGAGGCCGCGTTCGGGTTCGCGTAGAAGACCTTGTTGGTCAGGCTCGCGTGCACCTCGGGGCGCAGGATGTAGTCGATGAACTTGTGCGCGTTGTCCGGGTGCGGCGCGTCGGCCGGGATCACCATCACGTCGAAGAACAGCAGGCCGCCGTTCTTCGGGATCAGCACCTCGATGTTCTGGCCGGTCTTGCCGTCGATGGCGCGCTGGCGCGCGATCGAGATGTCGCCCGACCAGCCCAGCGCCACGCAGATCGAGCCGTTGGCCATGTCGTTGATATAGCCCGAGGAGCTGAACAGCGTGACATAGGGCCGCACGCTCTTGAGCAGCGGCGGCACGGCGGCGTAGTCCGCCAGATTCCTGCTGTAGGCCGGCTTGCCGAGGTAGTGCAGCGCGGCCGGCACGACCTCGGTGGCCGAGTCGAGGAAGCTCACGCCGCAGCTCTTGAGCTTGGCGACGTACTCGGGCTTGAACACCAGGTCCCAGGCGTTCTCGGGCATCGGCAGGCTGCCGAGCGCGGCCTTGACCTTGTCGACGTTGATGCCGACGGTGGTGTAGCCCCACAGCCAGTTGACCTGGTACTGGTTGCCCGGGTCGAGCTTGGCGAGCTGGGCCTGCAGCGCCGGGTCGAGGTTCTTGTAGTTCGACAGCTTGGACTTGTCGATCTTCATCAGCAGCCCGCCGTCGGCCTGCAGCTTGGCCCAGTAGGACGAGGGCACCACCACGTCATAGCCGGTCTTGCCCGCCACCAGCTTGGCGTGGACGATCTCGTTGTTGTCGAAGTTGTCGTAGCGGACCTTGATGCCGGTTTCCTTCTCGAAGTTGGCCAGCGTGTCCTCGGCGATGTAGTCGGACCAGTTGTAGACGTTGAGGACCTTCTCCTCCTGGGCGAGGCCCGCCGCCGACGCGAGGGCAAGCGCAGCGAAGGCCAGGACGCGCGAGGAGCCGGCGGACAACAGCTTCATGATGGAAGAACCTCCGTGGTGGAAGGGGAACAGGGGGGAACACGCATCGCCATCAGGCCTGGCCGTCGGTCCGCGGGGGGCATTCAAACCCAGCCCCGGGCCCGGACGTCGGTCCAGGTCAGGTCGAGGCAGCGGCGGATCAGCGCCATCATCTCGTCGATCTGGGCGCGCGTGATCACCAGCGGCGGCGCGATGATCATGCGGTCGCCGACGGCGCGCATGATCAGTCCGTTGCCGAAGCAGTGGCCGCGGCAGACCATGCCGACCTCCAGATCCGGGGCGAAAGGCGTGCCGCGCTCATTGTCCTTGACGAGCTGCACCGCGCCCATCAGGCCGCAGGTCTCGGCATCGCCGACCAGCGGGTGCTCCCTCAGCGTCTCGAACTGCGCGGCCAGGTAGGGGCCGGTGTCGCCGTGCACGGTCTCGACCAGGCGTTCGCGCCGGATCAGGCGGATGTTGGCCAGCGCCACCGCGCAGGCCACCGGGTGGCCGCTGTAGGTGTAGCCGTGCGTGAACTCGCCCCCTTGCTCGATCAGCACCCGGGCGACGCGCTCGCCGACCATCACGCCGCCCAGCGGCACGTAGCCCGAGGTCACCCCCTTGGCGAAGGTCATCAGGTCGGGCCGCGTGCCCATGGTCTCGCAGCCCCACCAGTGCCCGGTGCGGCCGAAGCCGCAGATGACCTCGTCGGACACCAGCAGGATGCCGTACTTGTCGCAGATCGCCTGCACCGCGGGCCAGTAGGTGGACGGCGGGATGATCACGCCGCCGGCACCCTGGACCGGCTCGCCGATGAAGGCGGCGACCCGCTCGGGGCCGATCTCGAGGATCTTCTGCTCCAGCCAGCCGGCCGCGACGCGGCCGAATTCGTCGCGCGACAGGCCTTCGGGGCGTCCCAGCTCGTACCAGAAGGGCTGCTGGATGTGGGTGATGTCGGGGATCGGCAGGCCGCCCTGGGCGTGCATGCCGGCCATGCCGCCGAGCGAGGCGCCGGCCATCGTCGAGCCGTGGTAGGCGTTCCAGCGGCTGATGAGGACCTTGCGCCCGGGCTGGCCCTGCAGGTCCCAGTAGCGCCGCACCATGCGCACGACGGTGTCGTTGCCCTCCGAGCCGGAGCCCGAGAAGAACACATGCTGGAACTGCGGCGGCGTCACCTCGGCCAGCAGCTCGGCGAGCTCGATCGCCGGCGGCGTGGCGGTCTGGAAGAAGGCGTTGTAGAAGGGCAGCCGCTGCATCTGCGCCGCGGCGGCGTCGATCAGCTCCCGGCGGCCGTAGCCGACGTTGACGCACCACAGCCCGCTCATCGCGTCGAGGATCTTGTGGCCCTCGCTGTCCCAGAGGTAGATGTTGTCGGCCTTCTCGATGATGCGGGCGCCCTTGCCCGCGAGCGCCTGGAAGTCGGTGAAGGGGTGCAGGAAGTGCGCGGCGTCGGCGCGCTGCCATTCGGTGGTGGTGCGGGTCATGGCGTCGTGCTCAGACATGGAGAAGCAGGTGCTCGCGCTCCCAGGGCGAGATCACCTTCATGAACTCGGCGTACTCGATCTCCTTGACCTCGGTGTAGACGGTGACGAAGGCCTCGCCGAGCACGGCGGCGAGGTCCTGCTCGGCGCGCAGCAGCGCGAGCGCCTCGCCGAGGCTGCGCGGCAGCTGGAAGTCCCCGAGGTAGGCGTCGCCCTTGCATTCCGGTGTCGGCTCGATGCGGTGCTTGATGCCGAGCCAGCCGCAGGCCAGCGTCGCGGCGAGCGCGCAATAAGGGTTGGCATCGGCGCCGATCACGCGGTTCTCGATGCGGCGCGCGGCCGGCGTCGCCACCGGCGAGCGGATGCCGACGGTGCGGTTGTCGGTGCCCCACTGGATGTTGATCGGCGCGGCGTTGCTGCGCACCAGCCGGCGGTAGCTGTTGACGTAGGGCGCGAACAGCGCCATCGCCGCCGGCACGTACTTCTGCAAGCCGCCGATGTACCAGAAGAACTCCTTGCTCGGCGTGCCGTCCTCGTTGCTGAAGAGGTTCCTGCCGGTCGCCTTGCTGAGCACGCTCTGGTGCACGTGCATCGCGCTGCCCGGCTCGTCGGCGATCGGCTTGGCCATGAAGGTCGCGAACATGTCGTGGCGCAGCGCGGCCTCACGCAGCGTGCGCTTGAAGAAGAACACCTCGTCCGCGAGCCCGAGCGGGTGGGCGTGGAAGAAGTTGATCTCCATCTGGCCGGCCCCGATCTCGTGGATCAGCGTGTCGACGTTGAGCTCCATCTTCTCGCAGTAGTCGTAGACGTCCTCGAACAGCGGGTCGAACTCGTTGACCGCGTCGATCGAATAGGCCTGGCGCGAGGTCTCGCTGCGCCCGCTGCGCCCGATCGGCGCCTTCAGCGGCACGTCCGGGTCGGTGTTGCGCGCGACCAGGTAGAACTCCAGCTCGGGCGCGACCACCGGGTCCCAGCCCTCGGCGGCGTAGAGATCGCACACGCGCCGCAGCACCGAGCGCGGCGCGAAGGGCACCAGCTGGCCCTCGCGGTCGAAGCAGTCGTGGATGACCTGCGCGGTCGGGTCGGTCGCCCAGGGGACGATGCGCACCGTGCTCGGGTCGGGCCGCAGGTGCATGTCGCGGTCGGTCGGCGTGATGACGTCGTAGTACGGCCCCTCCTCGGGGAACTCGCCGGTCACGCCCATCGCGACCACGGCCTCGGGGAGCCGCATGCCGCGGTCCTCGGTGAACTTCTGGCGCGGCAGGATCTTGCCGCGCGCCACGCCGGTGAGGTCGGGCACCAGGCACTCGATCTCCGTCACGCGGCGCTCGTCGAGCCACTGCTCGAGTTCGCTGAATGTGAAGTTGTCGCGGACCACCATAGATCACCTGTCGCTGTGATGCACGCTCTTGCGGAGGACGCGGCGCGCGGGGGCATCGGGGCGAGGCGCTAGGGCCCGTCGGGCGGCTCGCGGGCGCCGTCGCGGTGCCGTTCGCGCCAGGTGCGGCAGGCGTCGCCGAAGGCGCGCAGCAGCTTCATCGAGACCGGGTTGTCGCGCGCCTGCCATTCGGGATGCCATTGCACGCCGAGGTTGAAGCCGGGCGCGCCCGGGGCGGTGAAGGCCTCGATGACGCCGTCGGGCGCCAGGGCCTCGGCGCGCAGCGCGGCGGCCAGCCGCTTGATGCCCTGGCCGTGCACGCTGTTGACCATGAACTCGCTCTGCCCGAGCAGGGTCTCGAGCAGCCCGCCCGGCACGACCCGCACCGGGTGGGCCGGCCCGTACTGGACCTCGACCGGCTGCCGTGTGTCGCTGCGGTGGTCCAGCAGGCCGGGCTGCTCCTGCACCGCTTGGTGCAGCGAGCCGCCGAGCGCGACGTTGGCCTCCTGGAAGCCGCGGCAGATCGCGAACAGCGGGACGCCCCGCTCGAGCGCGCGCGGGATCAGCGGCAGTGTCCAGTCGTCGCGGTGCGTGTCCAGCGGCAGCGTGCTGTCGTGCACCCCCTCGTCGAAGTGGCGCGGGTGCACGTTCGAGGGCGAACCGGTCAGGAACACGCCGTCGGCGAGCGCGAGCAGCTCGTCGATCTCGTGCGCATGGGCTGCCGGCACCACCAGCGGCAGGCAGCCGGCAAGGCGCACCGCATCGACATACTTTTGTCCCGCGACGTGGAAGGGGTGGTGGCCGAGCACGCGGTTGCAGGCG
>DATMJX010000372.1:0-6282 GCA_035553715.1 Methylibium sp. | reverse complement strand
CCTCGACGCAGTCCGACTCGGTGCCCTCCGGGTCGTTGGAGGCGTCGCGGTAGCTGTAGTTGACGCAGAAGTAGGCCGTGCCGCCGATATCGTCGAGAGACCAGCGCGCGCTGCTGCGTGACGTGACCGTGGTGTCGCCGGAGGCGCAGCTGCCGTAGTCGGTCGCGCTGTAGAGCGCGCCGCTGTCGCCGATCCGGGCGGTCTCCGGCGGCAGCGTCGTGACGATGTCGCTGCACGAGCCGTCGTCGGCGCTCGCACCGATCAGCTGCGCGGCGCCGGTGTAGTAGAGCGACTGAAGCGCAACGACCGGGGCCCCGCCGTTGACGCTGACGCTGACGCGCTGGTCCGTGCGTTGGGCGGCTGCGCCGCTCTTCGGGTAAGCCGAGTCGCCCAGCGGCGTGAACCGGAGCTCGAGCGCATAGTCGTTGCCATCGCTGCCGCGGCCGCTGGCGAGGATGGTGCGCACCGCGCTCGGCGCGATCAGGTCGTTCCAGGCGGTCGCGACCGCGTAGGGCGTGTCGTTGCCGCTCCCGCCGCCGCAGCCGGCCATCAGAGTGGTCAGTGCCAGGCCGCAAGCGGCTCGCCAGGTGATCTTCATCGTCATCAGCTCCCAGGTGAGGGCATGCCGGCATGCCCAGAGGTGAACGAAGCCCGCGTCGCGATGCTACTTGTGCATCAACGTGCTCTTGCCGAACAGCGACTCGACCAGATCCACGGCGACGGCGGCCGTCTGATTCCGCACGTCCAGGGCCGGGTTGAGCTCCATCAAGTCGAGCGACGCAAGCCGGCCGGTGTCGGCGACCATCTCCATGCACAGCTGCGCCTCCCGGTAGGTCGGACCGCCATGGACGGCCGTGCCGACGCCGGGGGCGATCGACGGGTCGAGGAAGTCGATGTCGAAGCTGACGTGCAGGTGGGTGTTCGCATCCAGCGTCGCGAGCGCCAGCTCCATCGCGTGGCGCATGCCCATCTCGTCGATGTAGCGCATGTCGAAGACCTCGAGTCCGGCCTCGTGGACCAGGCGCTTCTCGCCGGCATCGACGCTGCGGATGCCGATCTGACGGATCCACTTCGGCTGCAGCGCCGGGGCGTGGCCGCCGAGCTCGACCAGGGCTGGGGGCCCGAGTCCGCACAGGCAGGCCACCGGCATGCCGTGGACGTTGCCGCTTGGCGTCAGCACATGGGTGTTGAAGTCCGCGTGCGCGTCCAGCCACAGCACGCGCAGCTTCCGGCCCGTCGCGCGGCAGTGGCGTGCGACCGCGCTGATGCTGCCGATCGCCAGGCTGTGGTCGCCGCCGAGCAGGATCGGCAGCCGGGCGGCCTGCAGCTCGGCGTGGACCGCGTCATGGACCGAACGGCTCCAGGCAACGACCTCCTCGAGGTGGCGGTAGCCGTCCACCGGCGGGCGCCCGGGGTTGGCGGGGCCGGCGAGGTTGCCCCGGTCCAGCACGGCAAGCCCCAGCCCCTCGAGCGCGCGCTGCAGGTCGGCCACGCGCAGCGCCTCCGGTCCCATCGCGGCGCCGCGGGTGCCGGCGCCGACATCGCTCGGCGCGCCGATCAGCGAGACCGGCCGCCGGCTCATGGCCGCCCCCGCTCCGGCGCGCGTGCCCGGCGGCCTGCCGCGTGGGCGCTGCTCCTGGGTTCAGGGCGGTGCGCCGGTCGGGCGCGATCGACGGCATGCATGGCTCACATGTCCTCGGCGAAAGGGCCGGTCTGGGTGTCCGGCGCGTCGAGGCCGTAGTGTCGCTCGATCACGCCCCAGGCTTCCTCCGCGCTTTCGACGAAGTGGAAGAGCTTGACGTCCTCGGGCGAGATCATGCCGGTGCCCACGAGCAGCTCGAAGTCGATCAGCCGGCTCCAGAACTCGCGGCCGAACATCAGCACCACGCGCCGGCGGATCTTGCCGGTTTGCATCAGGGTCAGGGCCTCGAACAGCTCGTCGAGCGTGCCGAAGCCGCCGGGGAAGCAGGCCAGTGCCACCGCGCGCATCAGGAAGTGCATCTTCCGCATCGCGAAGTAGTGGAACTGGAAGCACAGCTCAGGCGTGATGTAGTCGTTGGGCTGCTGCTCGTGCGGCAACGCGATGTTCAGGCCGATGCTGGGCCCCCCGGCCTCGTAGGCACCACGGTTGCCGGCCTCCATGATGCCGGGGCCTCCGCCGGTCACCACCGCGATCGCCTGTTCCAGCCGCTTCGAGGCGGTGGTCACCATGTGGGCGAAGCGCTGCGCCTGCTCGTAGTGGTGTGACATCGCGACCTGCATCGCGGCGCGCTGGCGCGCCGCGTCGTCGCCGCTGGCCTCGGCCTGGGCGAGCCGCTCGGCCGCCACCTCCGGCGGCAGGATGCGCGCGCTGCCGAAGATCACCACGGTGGCCTCGATGCCGTGCTCGCGCTGCACCAGCTCGGGCTTGAGCAGCTCGAGCTGCATGCGCACCGGGCGCAGCTCCTCGCGCAGCAGGAAGTCGTTGTCGGTGAAGGCCAGCCGGTAGGCGCTTTCGGGGCCGGCGTAGCGCGAGGGCGGCACCAGCGCCGCCTCCTCCTGCGCGCTCGGGAAGTTGCGCGCCCTCAGTGCATTCGATGAATCGTCCATGGCTCAGGATAGCGTGCCGCACACGCTGCAGCCGGGGCGCCGCGCAATGCGGATCTCGGTCCATTGCATCGAGCGTGCGTCGAGCATCTGCAGCCGTCCCGCCAGGCTTTCGCCGCTGTGCGCCAGCAGCTTCAGCGCCTCGGCCGCCTGCACGCTGCCGACGATGCCCACCAGCGGCGCGAACACACCCATCACCGCGCAGCGCACCTCCTCGGCGCCGGCCTCCTCGGGGAACAGGCAGGCGTAGCAGGGACTGGCCGCGTCGCGCGGGTCGTAGACCGCGAGCTGCGCGTCGAAGCGGATGGCCGCGCCCGAGACCAGCGGCACGCGGTGCGCGACGCAGGCGCGGTTGACCGCGTGGCGCGTCGCGAAGTTGTCGCTGCAGTCGATGACCACGTCGGCCTCGCGCACCAGCGCATCGAGGCGCTGCGCGTCGGCGCGCTCGACCAGGGCCTCGACGTGTACCTCGGGGTTGATCGCATGGATGCTGCGCGCCGCCGACTCGGCCTTGGGCATGCCGACGCGCGCCAGGTCGTGGGCGATCTGGCGCTGCAGGTTGGTCACGTCGACGCGGTCGTGATCGACCACGGTGATGCGCCCGACACCGGCCGTGCCGAGGTAGAGCAGCACCGGCGAGCCCAGCCCGCCGGCGCCGATCACCAGCGCGCGGCCGTCGAGGAGGCGCTGCTGTCCCTCGACGCCGATCTCTTCGAGCAGGATGTGGCGGCTGTAGCGGAGCAACTGGTCGTCGGTCATGGCGGGGTCCTGGAAAGGCGAACGGGGCCCGAGGCCCCGTTCGATTCTGCCCTGCGCTGCCGCGCTCAGTTGGCCTTGGGGTCCGCCTCGGCCTTGCGCTCGACCTGGGTCTTGGAGACCACCACCGGCCGGCCCCGGAGCTGGTTCAGCGCCTGCTGCAGCGGGAAGTCCTCGGCGCTGCCGAACTCGGGCAGCGGCTTGGGCGCCTTGTCCTTGTCGGCGCTGGCGGCGGCATTGGCCTCCTCGAGCTTCTTGATCGCCTCCTCGCGGGCCTTCTCGCGCGCGGCGTCCTTGACCTCGGGGCCCTGGCCGCTGGAGATGTGCTTGTCGAGGTCGGCCTCGCGGGTGCGCAGCGCGGCGAACACATTGCCCTCGGCGGTCTCGTCCAGCCACACGTCGGGCACGATGCCCTTGGCCTGGATCGAGGCGCCGCTGGGGGTGTAGTAGCGCGCGGTGGTGATCTTCAGCGCGGTGTCGGGCGAGAGCTGGCGCACCGTCTGCACCGAGCCCTTGCCGAAGGTCTGGCTGCCCATGATGGTGGCGCGCTTGTGGTCCTGCAGCGCGCCGGCGACGATCTCGCTCGCCGAGGCCGAGCCTTCGTTGACGAGCACCACCAGCGGCACCGTCTTCAGTGCCACCGGCAGCTTGGCCAGCGGGTCGCCGCCGCGGCGCGTGTAGTACTCGGGGCTGGCCTTGAAGATGGACTTGGACTCGGCGATCTGGCCGTTGGTCGACACCACCGTCACGTCCTTGGGCAGGAAGGCTGCCGAGATCGCGACCGAGGCCTCGAGCAGGCCGCCCGGGTCGTTGCGCAGGTCCAGCACGATGCCCTTGAGATGCGGGTCCTGCTTGTACAGCTCGGTGAGCTTGGCGACGAAATCGTCGACGGTGCGGTCCTGGAACTGGCTCACGCGCAGCCAGCCGTAGCCGGGCTCGACGATCTTGGCGCGCACGCTCTGCATGCGGATCTCTTCGCGCACGATCGTCACCGGGAAGCTGCGGCTTTCGCTTTTGCGGAACACCTGCAGCAGCACCTTGGTGTTGGGCTCACCGCGCATGCGCTTGACGGCCTGGTCCATTGTCAGGCCCTTGACGAAGGTGTCGTCGATCTTGGTGATCAGGTCGCCGCTCTTGAGGCCGGCGCGGAAGGCCGGCGAGCCCTCGATCGGGCTGACCACCTTGACCAGGCCGTCCTCCATGCCGATCTCGATGCCGACGCCGACGAAGCGGCCGCTGGTGCCCTCGCGGAATTCCTTGAAGGTCTTCTTGTCGAAGTATTGCGAGTGCGGGTCCAGCCCGGCGACCATGCCGCCGATCGCGTCGGTGATCAGCTTCTTCTCGTCGACCGGCTCGACGTAGTCGCTCTTGACCATACCGAACACGGCGGCGAGCTGCTGCAATTCCTCGAGGGGCAGCGCCGCGGTGGGGCTGCGCGCGATCGCGGTGAATTGCATCGTGGTCAGCGCGCCGGCAACCGCGCCGAGGGCCACCCAGCCCGCCACTTTGATGGTTCCACCCATGATGATCGACTTCCTTTCGCCTCGCGCCGTTCCAGTATAGGACTGGGCCCTGCGCTGTGAGTCCGTTGGTGGCGCGAAAGTTGCGTCCTTTTCAAGGACTTTCGGTGGACTCGCGCGGGAAGGTCACGACGTGGTCGACCTCGGGGCGGATGCCGATCCACTCGCCGAGCTGGTGGTCGTGGTGGCTGGGCACATGCGCCAGCACCCGCTCGCCGCTGGCGAGCTGCAGCGTGTAGAGAAACTCGGAGCCGCGGAAGGCCTTGCGCTCGATGCGCGCCTTCACCGGGCTGGCGTCGTCGTGGACGATATCGTCAGCGCGCAGCAGCACCTCGCATTCGCCGTCGGGGTAGGCGTCGGGCAGCGGGCATTCGGCCACGTCGTGCAGCTCGCCGACCGGCGTCATCACGCAGTGGCCGTGCGCGCAGCTGACGATGCGCGCCGGCGCGAACACGCCATGGCCGATGAAGTCGGCCACGAAGCGCGAGGCCGGGCGGTGGTAGAGCGCGTAGGCGTCGTCCCACTGCTCGAGCCGGCCGCGGTGCATCACGCCGATCACATCGCCGAGCGCGAAGGCCTCGAGCTGGTCGTGGGTGACGAACAGCGCTGTCGTGCCGGTCTGTTTCAGGATCGCGCGCAGCTCCTGGGCCAGGCGCTCGCGCAGGTCCACGTCCAGGCTGGAGAAGGGCTCGTCAAGCAGCAGCAGCCGGGGTGACGGGGCCAGCGCGCGCGCCAGCGCGATGCGCTGCTGCTGCCCGCCCGAGAGCTGGTGCGGCGCGCGCTGTGCCGCCGCGCCCAGGCCCACCAGGTCCAGCAGCTCCTGCACGCGCCGGGTGCGCTCGGCGCGGCCGAGGTGGGGCAGGCCGAAGGCGACGTTCTGCGCCACCGTCAGGTGCGGGAACAGCGCATAGTCCTGGAACACCATGCCGATGCGGCGTGCCTCGGGGGCAAGGTGAGTGTGCCGGGCCGCGTCGGCCAGCGCCGCGCCATCGAGCGTGATCTGGCCCTCGTCGATCGGCTCCAGACCGGCGATCGCGCGCAGCAGCGAGGTCTTGCCGCAGCCCGACGGGCCGATCAGCACGCCGATCTCGCCACGGGCGAGCCCGAAGCTCACCTGCTCGACCGCGGCCCGGGCCGCCTTCGCGGCCTGCGGGTAGCGCACCGACACCGAATCGACGCTCAGGAACATGCTTCTATGATATCTGCCGGACTCAAATGAAATTCGTTCGCATTCTTGTTGCGGCCACCGGAGAAAACGGGGTGCGCCGGGTCGCCTTGCTGCTGTGCGTGCTGCTCGCCTTGCCGCTGCTCGGCGTGCTGGGCGCATGGTTCGTGCCGCGCGCCGACAGCTGGGCCTTGCTGCGCCACCAGTTCGACACCGTGCTGCCCGGCTACGCCGTCACCTCGCTGCTGCTGGCGA
>DATMJX010000371.1:0-19489 GCA_035553715.1 Methylibium sp. | reverse complement strand
AGACAGACACACACCTACGGGGGGAGGGGGCGCCGGCGGCGAGCCCCCCGAAGGGGCGAGCTTCCGCTTCGACCTCGACGTGCTGCTCACCCAGTTCACGCTGGTCTACGGCACCGACACCGCCTTCGACGAGCAGCGCCGCCTCATCGTCGGCCTCGGGCCCCTGCGCTCGGCGGCCGGCAAGTCGCTGGTGCGCATGTGGCTCGAGCACCCGGCGCGCAAGACCGTCCTGCCCGAGCAGGTGGGCTTCGATCCTGCCGGCACCAATGCGCAGGTCGTCTGCAACCTCTGGGGCGGCTGGCCCACCGTGCCGAAGCAGGGCGAGTGCAGCGCGCTGCTGCGCATCCTCGAGCACCTGTGCAGCCGCGAGGACCGGCCGCGCGAGGTCTACAACTGGGTGCTGCGCTGGCTCGCCTTCGCTATCCAGCACCCCGGCGCCAAGATGCAGACGGCGCTCCTCATCCATGGGCCGGAGGGGACGGGCAAGAACACCGTCTTCGGCGCGGTGCGCCAGGCCTATGGCCGCTACGGCTTCACCTTCACGCAGGTCGAGCTCGAGAGCCAGTTCAACGGCATCTTCAGCGGCAAGCTGTTCGGCATCGGCAACGAGGTCGTGTCGCGCGCGGAGCTGTACCACCAGCAAGGCCGCATGCGCAACATGATCACCGAGGGCGAGTGGCCGATCAACGAGAAGAACCTGCCCGCCCGGATGGAGCAGAACCACTGCAACATGGTCTTCTTCTCCAACCGGATCGACATCGCCAAGCTCGACCCGGACGACCGGCGCTACTGCGTCATCTGGACGCCCGAGCCGGCCGACCCGAGCCTCTACCTCGAGGCCAAGGCCGAGCTCGCCGCCGGCGGCGCCGCGGCGCTGCACTGGTACCTGGCCAACGAGGTCGACTGCGCCGGCTTCGACGAGCACAGCAAGCCGCCCATGACGCGCGCCAAGCGCGAGCTGATCGGGCTGGGCATGGACAGCACCGAGCGCTTCTACCGCGAGTGGTCCGACGAGGACGGCGAGCTGCGCGCGCTCTACATGCCCTGCACCAGCGCCCAGCTCTACCTGGCCTACCAGCTCTTCTGCCGGCGCCTGGGCATCGGCAAGCCCGCGCAGCAGGACACGCTGGGCACCGTGCTCGGCAAGAAGCCCGGCATCAAGCTCGACCGGGCCAAGGTGCGCATCAACGGCGGCGTCACGCGCCAGCAGCGCTGCGTCTTCGTCAAGGGCCTGCACGAGCCGCCCGATCACTTCGATGGCAGCAAGCTGGAGTGGATCTCCGGGTGCATCGAGGCCTTCGACCAGGCCCTGCAGAGCCTGCAGGACGACGACGTGCTGCCCATCGGCAGCCAGCAGTCCGCCCGCGCCCGAAAGGAGGCCGGCGATGAGCCCGCTGCCGCAGCCGGAAGGTGACGAGGTGACGAGGTCGGTGACGACCCCCCCGTCACCGCCGCAGCCCGCATGAATGCTGGCGGAAAGGCCGAAGGTGACGAGGTGACGCCACCGCGCGCACGTACACGTAGGCGATTTCACGCCCCGCGCCGCAGCGGGGCGGATGGATGCGTGCGTCTACGAAATCCGCAACTTGCCCACCCCCTTGTCACCTCGTCACCTCTAAGAGGAAAGCGAGTGTTTATGCGGCTTGCGGAGGTGACGACGGCCTTGTCACCCCGGCGTCACCTCGTCACCCGCGAGATTCTGGTTATAAGGAGCCCGCGTTGACCTCACCGCTCACCCCCGGTGATTTGCGCCGCCTCGCGGAGCAGGTCGGCGACCAGCGCGACAGCCAGGCCGCGTTCGCCCGCTACGTCGGCTGGGACAAGGCCCACGTCACGCGCCTGAAGCAGCTCGGCCACCTGGTGCTCGCCGACGACGGTCGCGTCGTCTTCGGAGCCAGCCTGCGGCGCATCGCCGATCACGCCGACCCGGGCCGCGACGCGCAGCGCCAGGCGGCGGCCGATCGTCGCCCGGCGCGCGCGAGCGAGCCCCCTGCTGGCAGCGAGAGCGAGCCGGACGCCGATGGCACCGAGCCCAAGTACGCCAGCTCGCGCGCGACGAAGGAGTACTGGGCCGCCAAGACCGCGCAGGTCGAGTACGAAAAGCTCACCGGCGAGCTCGTCAGCCGCACGGCCGTCGACAAGGCCGTGGCCGACGCGGCGATGCAGTTCCGCCAGGCCGTCGAGAACCAGCCGCACCGCCTGGCCGATCGCCTGGTGGGCAAGGACCTCGAGCAGATCCGCGCGCTGTTGCGCGAGGACGGGCAGCAGCTGCTGGGCGAGCTGCAGCGGGGGTTTGCGAAGCGGCTGCATCACGCAGCCACAACTGGAGGGTCGACATGATCGAACAGAAGCGCGTCTGGGTGGCCGGCAGGATGAGTGAGCCCCGCTGGGAGCTTCTTGGCATCTTCGAGAACGAGGCTGATGCGGTGGCCGCGTGTGCCACCTCAGTCGACTTTGTCGGCCCCGTTCCGCTCAATCTCCGGTTGCCGGAGGAGGTGGTGGCTTGGCCGGAGTGCCGCTACCCACTGGCATGACCGCCTTCTCCGTCGCCGAGCACCTCGTCCTCGCCGCGTGCGAGCGCGCCGTCCGCCCACGCCCCAAGCTCACCGTCAGCGAGTGGGCCGACCAGCACCGCATCCTCAGCCAGGAAGGCAGCGCCGAGCCCGGCGAGTGGCGCACCGCGCGCACGCCCTACCTGCGCGAGGTGATGGACCAGCTCAGCGAGCACAGCCGGGCCCGGAAGGTCGCGTTCAAGAAGTCCAGCCAGGTCGGCGGTACGGAGGCCGGCTCCAACTGGCTCGGCTACATCATTGCCCACGCCAAGGGGCCGGTCGCTGTCGTCATGCCGACCGAGAAGTCGCTGCAGGACTGGATGTCGCAGAAGTTCGAGCCGATGGCGGCCGAGACGCCGGCCATCCGCGACGTGCTGGCCAGCCGCTCCAACCGCAGCGCCGACAACAACGCCTCGCGCAAGAAGTTCGTCGGCGGCATCCTCTACGCCAAGACGGCCGGCAGCACCACCGAACTGAAGAGCACCTCACTGCGCTACGCGATCGCCGACGAGGTCGACGAGTACGACTGGTCCACCCTGCAGGGCGACCCGCTGGGCCTGCTCGAGGTCCGGCTCACCACCTTCCACGACCGCAAGCTCTTCGTCGTCAGCAGCCCGACGCTGAAGGACGCCTCGCGCATCGACGAGGAGTACGAGGGCGGCGACCAGCGCCGCTTCCGCGTGCCGTGCCCGCACTGCGAGCACGCGCAGCCGCTGCACTGGGGCAACCTGCGCTGGACGGCGCCGGTCGGCAAGGTGCGCCACGTGGAACACGCCTGGTACGTCTGCGCGGAGTGCGGGGCGGAGATCGAGGAGCACCACAAGGGCCTGATGCTCGAGCTCGGCCGCTGGGTGCCGGAGAACGAGGGCGCGCCGTACCCCAGCTACCACATCAACGCCCTCTACAGCCCGGCAGGCCTGGGCCTGAGCTGGGCCGAGCTGGCCAGCGAGTGGATCGAGGCGCAGGCCGACCCGGCGAAGCTCATGCGCTTCGTCAACACCCGCCTCGGCGAGAGCTGGGCCGACCGATCGCGCGACATCAAGCACGCCGCGCTGCAGGCGCGCGCCGAGCCGGTGCCGCGGCGCAGCGTGCCGGTGGGCTGCCTGATCCTCACCTGCGGCGTCGACGTGCAGGATGACCGGCTCGAGCTGCAGATCCTCGGCTGGGGCTGGGAGGGCGGCGCGCAGCGCTGCTGGGTGGTCGAGTACCACGTGCTGCCCGGCCGGCCGAGCGAGCCGCATGTGTGGGACGCGCTGGCCGCCTACCTGGCCACGCCGCTGGTCAATGCCTGGGGCAAGCCCATGGTGCCCGAGGCCACCGCGATCGACAGCCAGGGCCATCACACCCAGGCCGTCTACGCCTTCGTGCGCGCGCGCCGGGTGCGCCGCTGCATCGCCATCAAGGGCGCGAACGTGCCCGGCAAGGCGCTGCTGGGCAAGCCTCGCATGCAGGACACCAACTGGAAGGGCGAGACGCTGAAGAAGGGCGTCGCGCTGCACGAGATCGGCACCGACACAGCGAAGGCCACGCTCTACGCCTGGCTCCACGCCGACGGCGAGCGCGCCGCGCCCGACCGCCTGGTGCGCTTCCCCGAAGGCCTCGAGGAGGAGTACTTCGCCGGCCTCGTCAGCGAGACCTTCAACCCGCGCAAGAACCGCTGGGAGCTGAAGAAGGGCCGCCGCAACGAGCCGCTGGACACCTGGGTCTACGGCTACGCGGCGACACACCACCCGGAGCTCTTCATGCACCGCTGGCGCGCCGGCGAGTGGAAGCGGCTGCAGGGGATCATGGAGCCGGAACACCAGGCCGCGCGCACTGCGGCGACGGAGCCGGTGCAAACGTCTGCACCGCCCGACGCGCCGGCCGCGCGGCCGGCGCCGCAGCGCAGGCTGGTGAAGCCGCGACAGGGGGGCGTGTGAGCCGAAGCACCGACCACGACCCGCTCGACATGCTGTGCGAGCAGCTCGCGCACTGGCGCGCCACCCGCAAGTACTACGCGCGGGCGAGCGTGCCGCCCTCACTGCTGGGCCGGCTGCAGAAGCGCACGCGGCCGCTGCGTGCCGGCGGTCCGGACGCGCGCTGCAGCGCCGAGCTCGCGGCGCTGCACGTGGCGCTGCTGTCGCAGCCCGAGGACGCACTGGCGCGCCGGGTGTTCGAGCTGCACTACTTCCACCGCGTGGCCAACGTGAAGGCGGCCGCCGCGGCGCTCGGCATCGGCCGGCAGCACTGGTACACGCTGCTGCGCAGCTTCCGGCAGCAGCTGCACGACGCATCGCTGCGCATCCTGCAGGCCAACGAGGAAGAGCTCGCGCGCCTGGCCGAGCGCCGGCAGCCCGAGGAAGCGCGTGCACGCGAGTAGCGCCACGCTGCATCCGCCGTCAAGCGCCAATGTGTCGCATCGGCCCACGAAAGTGTCGCCTCTGGATGCGACATCTTTGTGCTCGACGGCATGCGACACATCGCCCCAAAATTCGCATCAATTCAGGTAGGTCGTGAAGTTGCGACCTGAGAGAACAAGGGCCCGCGAGGGCCCTTTCCATTTGTCTCCTCGCGTGGCCATCACGCGATTCAGAGGCCCCGGCGGCGCAAGCCCCGGGGCCTCTCTGTTTCCACCTCATTACGGAGTGCTCATGACTGCGCCAGTGATCGCTGCAATCGTCGCCATCAGCACCGCGCTCCACAAGCGCTGAGAGCGGGGAACCCTTGGCCACACTCGCACAGCTGCAGGAAGACCTTGCCGCGGCGCGCGCATCGCGCCTGCGCATTCTCAATGCGCAGGAGATCTCGAGTGGCAGTGGCGGAAGCAACCGTCGAGTGCGCCACGCCGAGCTCGTCGAGGTCAACGCGTTGATCAAAGACCTGGAAGCCCAGATCGCCGCGCAAGGTGGCGGCTCGGCGGGCCCGCGGCGCGTCTTCGCGGTGAGGAACTGCCGGTGATGAAGCGCGCCGCCGTCACTCCGAACCTGCTCGACCGCGCCATCGGCTACGTCGACCCTGCGCGCGCCGCCCGGCGCCTGCAGGCGCGTGTCGCGATCGACATGCTCAGCGAGAGCCCCACGCGCTCCGGGAACCGCCCGCGCCGTCGCCTGCTCGGGGGTGCCGATGCGGCCACGGACCAGGCCTGGAACCTGATCGACCAGCGCTTCGACTCGCGCGAGCTCGTGCGCAGCAACGGCATCGCGGCGAGCGCCATCAACACCAACGTCACGCGGGCCGTCGGCACCGGCCTGGCGCTCACCCCGCAGCCACGCCGCGACATCCTCGGCTGGAGCGAGGAGCAAGCGCGCGAGTGGGCCATGCGCGTGCGCGCCGAGTTCAGCCTCTGGGCCGACAGCACCGAGTGCGACATCACCGGCGTCCAGAACTTCTACGACAAGCAGGACCTGACGCTGCGCGCCGTGCTGGAGAGCGGCGACGCCTTCACGCTCATGCCCGACGGCGAGCGCACTGCCACGATGCCCTACGCGTTGCGCCTGCAGACGCTCGAGGCCGATCGCTGCGGCAACGAGGGCGGGCGCCAGGACAGCGCCACGATGGCCGGCGGCGTGCGCCTGGGCGACGGCGGCCGGCACGAGGCCTACTTCATCTACGACCGCCACCCCGGCAGCCTGCTCGGGGTCGGGGGGCTCCGCGACGGGCGCTGGTACGACCGCGTCGGCGCCAAGTCCGGCCGGCGAATCGTGCTGCACCACTTCAAGCAGCTGCGGCCCGAGCAGCCGCGTGGCACGCCCTACCTGGCGCCGGTCATGGCGCTGTTCCAGGACCTGGACACCTACAGCGACGCGGAGATCAAGGCCGCCGTCGCTGCCGCCAGCATCGCGCTGATCAGCGAGACCCCCAGCGGCGCCCCCGATCCGATCGGCAGCGCGGGGGATGGCGGGGGCAGCAGCTCCAGCGCCGCCACCACCGACCCGACGGCGATCAAGCTCAAGTCCGGCAGCATCGTCGGCCTGCTGCCCGGCGAGAAGTTCGAGAGCTTCAACCCCGGCCGCCCGAACCCGAACTTCGAGCGCTTCGTCCAGGCGGTGATCGACGCGCTGGGTGCCGGCACCTTCATCGGCCCCGAGATGCTGATGAAGAAGTACAGCACCAGCTACGTGGCCGCGCGTGCTGCGTTCCTGGATGCGTGGAAGCACCTGCTGGGCATCCGCACCACGATCGTCGTGCGCTCCTACTGCCAGCCGGTGTACGAGACGTGGCTGGCCGAGGCCGTGGCCATCGGCCGCATCCCCGCGCCGGGCTTCTTCGCCGACCCGCTGGTCCGCTGGGCCTACACGCGCGCCATGTGGACGGGCGACAGCCAGGGCTCGATCAATCCGAAGGACGAGGTCAAGGCGCTGGTTGAAGCCGTGGACAACCGGCTGTGCTCGCGCGAGCGCGCCGAGTGGGAGCTGTTTGGCACCGACTGGAACGAGACCTACGACACCAAGAAGGCCGAGCACGACCGCCTGTCGGCCGACGGCATGTTGCCCGCGCCGAAGGCCGGCGCCGCGGCGCCCGCGTCGGCGGAAGAGCGCGACGACGGCGACCCGGCGCAGCAGGGCAAGAAGGAGATCGCATGAAGTATCCCCACCTGGCGGCGCAGATCTTCAACGTGCCGCTGCTGGTTCATCCGCAGAAGCTCGACGCCATCATCGCCGGCCTTGGCGAGCGCCTGGTCGGCACGCGCGTCGATCGCGCGGCGCAGGCCTCCGAGCTCGAGCTGCCGGCGGAGATGTTCAGCACGCGCAAGGGCCAACGCAGCGAGGTCGGCTACACGGTCACCGACGGCGTCGCGATCATCTTCGCCAGCGGCGCCCTGGTGCACCGCGAGCAGTTCAACATGGCCGACTCGACCTACTTCGTCGGCTACAACCGGCTGGCCGAGCAGCTCGAGGCCGCCGTCGCAGACCCCGACGTTCACGCGGTCCTGCAGATCTACGACTCCCCCGGCGGCCAGGTATCGGGCGCCTTCGAGTACGGCGATCGGATCGCCGCGCTGCGCGGCAAGAAGCCCATGTGGGCCATCGCCGACGACCTGGCGGCCTCCGCGGCCTACCTGGCCGGCAGTGCCTTCGAGCAGTTCGCCGTGTCGGCCACGGGCTACGTCGGCAGCGTCGGCGTCGTGATGCGCCATGTGGACTTCTCGCGGGCGCTGGCCAACGACGGCATCAAGGTTACCCACATCTTCGCCGGCGCGCACAAGGTCGACGGCAACCCCTACGAGCCGCTGCCCAAGGACGTGCAGGCCTCGCTGCAGGCCGACGTGGAAGGCCTCTACGAGACCTTCGTCCAGGTCGTCGCCCGTCACCGCGGCATGGACGCCGATGCGGTGCGCGCGACGCAAGCACGCACCTACCGCGGCCAGGCCGGCGTCGAGGTCGGCCTGGCCGATCGCGTGGCCACCACCGATCAGTTGATTTCCGAGCTGGCCGCCATGCGGCCGCGTGCTCATCCCGTCGGGCAGTCCGCCCGCTCCACCGCCAGTACGAAAGGAGCCCCTATGTCTGGCAACGCTCAGGGCGGTCAACCGGCTGCCCACACCACGAACGCCGCTCCCGCGGCCGCAATCACGCGCGAGAGCCTCGAGCGCGATCACCCGGCCCTCTTCGCGCAGGTGCGCGTCGAGTTCACCGCCGCCGGCGCGCAGGCCGAGCGCGATCGCATCGCTGCCGTGCGCGCCCAGGCGCTGCCCGGCCACGAGAAGCTGATCGAGCAGCTCGCGACCGACGGCAAGACGACGGGCCCCGAAGCCGCCCAGGCGGTCCTCGCGGCCGAGCGCAGCGCGCGGACCGCGCACGCCGCGTCGTTCGCGAGCGACGCACCGCAACCGGCTCCGGCCAGCGCGGCGCCCGGCGTCGATGCCAACGCGGCTGCGAAGGACACCTCGCTCCCGATCGAGCAGCGTGCCAAGGCCGAGTGGGATGCCAAGCCCGAGGTCCGCGGCGAGTTCACCAGCTTCGAGAGCTACCTCGCCTTGCGCAAGGCCGAGGAGTCGGGCCGCGTGCGCGTGCTCGGCAAGAAGTCCGCCTGATCGCAACCCCATCCACAAGGACACATCACCATGAAGATGACCCTGCTGCTCGTGGTCGCCGCGCTGGCGATCATCGCCTTCACCCTGCCTGCCGCGCGGCACGCCGCTGCCGAGCTGGCGCACCGCGCGAACGACGCGCTCTTCAACTACCTGGCCAACACGGGTGCCATCCTCGCGATGACCACCCTGGCGGCCAACAAGCCGCGTGGCTACGAGCTCGGCGAGTTCAACGAGCTCCCGATGATCGCCGCGGACATCATCTACGAGGGCGCCGCGGTCGGTGACAACGGCTCCGGCCTGGCTCGCCCGCTCGTCGCGCTGGACCCGTTCATGGGTTTCGCGCAGCGCAAGGCCGACAACAGTGCCGGCGCCGCCAGCGCGCTCAAGGTGCAGGTGCGCACCAAGGGCCTGATCGAGCTGTCGGTCACTGGCGCCGCGAGCGCGGCCGACGTCGGCGAGGCGGTCTATGCCAGCGACGACGACACCTTCACCCTGACCAGCACCAACAACACGCCGATCGGCAAGGTGCACCGCTGGGTCAGCGGCACCACCTGCGTCGTGTACTTCGAGGCGGTCTCGGCCCGCTCGATCTGACCAACCTCCACTGAGTCGAAAGGACAACTCAAATGGACCAAGCCATTCTGTCGAGCCGCGCCGTGCTGGGCATGTACTACGCCGCGCTCGAGAACCCGACGAACGCCGGCTGGATCGCCGGTGTCGCGAACCTGTTCAACAGCGACCAGGCCTCGGAGCAGTACCCGTTCCTCGGCCAGGTGCCGCGCATGCGCGAGTGGATCGGCGGCCGCCAGGCCAAGGGCATCGCCGGCAACCTGCTGACGATCGCCAACAAGCACTACGAGGCGACGATCGAGATCGCCCTGCGCGACCTGCGCCGCGACAAGACGCCGCAGATCCAGGCGCGCATGAGCGAGTTCGCCCAGGAGGGCGACGCGCACTGGGGCACGCTGCTGTCGGCGCTGATCATGGCCGGCACTTCCACGGTGTGCTACGACGGGCAGTTCTTCTTCGACACCGACCACAGCGAAGGCGCGAGCGGCACGCAGGACAACGACATCACCGTCGACATCAGCGCCGTGCCCGGCGCCGGCAGCGACAACACGCCGGCGTTCCCCAACCAGGCGCAGATGCAGGCTGCCATCGTCAAGGGCATCGCGCAGATCCTGTCCTTCAAGGACGACCGGGGCCGCCCGATGAACAGCAACGCGCGGCGCTTCCTGGTCACGGTGCCCGTGGGCCTGTACATGCCGGCAGTGGCCGCGCTGTCCGCGATCAACCTGATCGCGCTCCAGCAGAACATCAACCCGATCCAGGCTGCCGGGCTTCAGATCGACGTGCAGATGATGCCGGAGCTCACCTGGACGGACAGCTTCGCCGTCTGGCGCACCGACTCGCCGATCAAGGGCCTGATCCGCCAGAACGAGACCGACCCGGTGGTGAAGATGAAGGACGAGAACTCCGAGTTCGCGTTCGACAACGACGCCATCCAGATCGGCGTGGACGCCTGGCGCGGTGCCGACTACGGCCTGTGGCAGCGCGCTTGCTACGTCACCATGGTCTAAGGGGAGGCCGCCATGCACTACGTGGTCACGGCCACCCTGCGGCTGCCTGCCGGCAGTGTGGTGGGCCTGAGCGATGCTCAGGCCGCCCGGCGCAAGCACATGCTGGTGCCGGTTGCCAAGCGCAAGGGCTGGTACGCGGCATCGCTGGACCTTTGTTTCAAGGTCGGCGAGGCCATCCAGTACGAGGGCGAGCTGCCCAAGGCGCTGGCCAGCGCCGTCGAGGCGCCCAAGCGTGCCGGCAAGCCCGCGGGCAGCGACAAGCCGCCCGCCGGTACCGGCAAGCCCGCGGGCAGCGAAGGTGACGACGCTGACGGCGAAGTCCAGAGCGCCTGACCTCCCCTCGGCGACGACCGTGTCCTCCCTACGCATCAGCCTCGACGGCCTGCCGCAGCTCCAGCGTCGGTTCACCGACCTGGAGCAGCGACAGCTGCCGTTCGCGACCGTGCAAGCGCTGAACGCCGTCGCCTACGAGGCGCACGTCGCGTGGGGCCGGGAGGCCCTGCGCGTGTTCGACCGTCCCGTCCCGCTCACGCGCAAGGCAATCCGCTGGCAGAAGGCCACGCGGCAGAAGCCGGAAGCCCGCATCTACGTGCTCGACCACGTGGGCAAAGGCACCGCGCCGGCGGACTACCTGCGCCCGCAGGTGGAGGGGGGTGAGCGCAAGGCCAAGGGCCTCGAGCGCGGCTTGCAGCGAGCGGGCCTGCTGGTGGGCAACGAGCGCGCGATCCTCGGCAAGAGCGCCCCGGTGGACGCCTTCGGCAACATCAAGGGCGGCGTGGTGCAGCAGATCCTGTCGCAAGTGGGCGGGCAGTTCGACATGCTGGCCAACGAGACGCCGCGCAGCAAGAAGCGCAATGCCGGGCGCGGCACGCTCAAGTCGCAGCTGCGCGGCAAGAACCGCCGCTTCTTCGTCGTGCGCGGCTCGGGCCGCACCGGTTTCACGGTGAACAAGGACGGCAGCAGCACGCAGTCGGCGCTGCGACCCGGCGTCTACCAGCGCATCGACAGCGTCTTCGGTAGCGCGGTGCGCTCGGTCTTCATCTTCAGCCGCAAGGCCACGTACAAGCCGCGCCGCTTCGACATCTTTGGCCTGGCGCGGCAGGAGGTGGCGCGCCGGCTGCCGGCCGCGTTCGAGCGCGAGCTCGCGCGCGCCGTGGCCAACACCAAGTTCCGGGGCGGCGCATGAGCGAGGTTGACTTCCTGCGGCAGCACGACGCCGCGTTCTTCGCGGCCTGGGCTGGCGTGACCGGGGGGCTCGACGCCAGTTACTCCGCGCCGGGCTCGGTGACGCCCGTCACGTGCCAGGTTCTGGTGGACCATGACGTCGACCAGTTCCTTCCCGACGACGATGCCGCGCCGGTGTCCATCATGGCCACCAAAGCCACCTTCCGCCGAGAGCAGCTCGAGCCCGCGACCGGAGGCACGCTGGTGGTCGACGGCAATACCTACCGGCTGTTGCAGCGCGTGAGCGGCAGCGATCCCAGCCTCAGCGTCTGGACGCTGGAAAAGGTGGCGCCGTGAGCGGCCCGCGTTCCGTGCTGCTCGCCGCGTTCAAGGCCTGCCTCGAGCGCATCAAGGTCGTCGACGGTTACGAGACCGACGCCGGCCTGGTGGCCACGCTGGAGCCCGCGCCGGTGCTGGCCGAGGACGGCCGTGCCTTCCTCACCATCGTTTGGGAGCGCCAGGCGCGCGCCAGCGATCCGGCCCTGCTGCGCTCGCACCGGCTCACCACCGTGCGCGTGATCGCCAAGCTGCAGGCCGACTCCACCGAGGCGCAGGCGTGGATCGACGCCGTGGCTACCGACATCGAGCGCGCCATGGCCGACCAGCGCTTCCGCTTCCCGGTGGGTTACCAGTTCCCTCAGTACCAGTCGGCGGAGCCGCTGACCGGGCCCCCCGCATCTGGCTGGGTGGGGGTGATCTTCACCTTCACCAGCCACACCCCCATCCGTTGAAAGGAAGGACACCATGGCAGATTACAGCTATCTCGGCAGCGGCAAGATCTGGCTGCGCGAGATCGACGGTTCCGGCGGCCTCGAGCACGTCGGCAACGCTTCGGCGCTCAACTTCAGCGTCACCGAGGACATCAAGGAGCTCAAGGACTACACGCAGCCCGGCGGCGGTACCTACAACGAGGTGCGCCGCATCAGCGCTGTGGAGATGCAGGCGACGATCCATGACGTGAACTCGGCCAACCTGGCGCGCGCGCTGTACGGCGAGGCCAGCACCGAGGCTTCCGCCACGGTCACGGACGAGGCGCATGCCGACATCGTCATCGGAGCGCTGATCCCCACCGACTTCCTGCCCTCGTCGATCACCACGGTCAAGCGCGGCGCCACCACGCTGACGGAGAACTCCGACTACACCGTCGAGCCCAGCGGCATCGTCCCGCTGTCCGGCGGCGCCAACACTGTGATCGCCGGCGACGACCTGCTGATCACCTACGCCAAGGCCACGCAGGACGTGGTCGAGGCGCTGGTCAATGCCGGCAAGGAGTACGAGCTGCTCTTCGACGGCCTGAACGAGGCACGCAGCGGAAAGCTCGTGCGCGTGCGTGCCTGGCGCGTGAAGGTGGGCGCGCTGCAGAACCTGGGGCTCATCGGCGATGAGTACGCGGCGATGGAGGTCTCCGGCAAGTTGCTGAAGGACACCTCGATCACCGGCGCCGGCTTGTCGCAGTACTTCAAGGTCGAGATCCAGGCTTGAAGATGAGCGGCGCCAACCTTCCCGAAGGGCTCGACGTGATCGAGCCGGAACCGGTAAGGGTGCCGGTCGGCGACGGGGTCGTCGAGCTGCGCCCGCTCACCGTCGGCAAGCTGCCGGCCTTCGCTCGCGCGCTGCGCCCGATGGCCGGTGCGTTCGAGCGCTTCGACCTCGAGGCGCTGGACGCGCGCGGCGTGCTCGACCTGCTGGTCGACCACGGCGAGCAGATCCTGGAGGCCGTCAGCATCGCCACCGGCATCGCGCGCGCCAGGGTCGACGCATGCGATCACGTCCAGCTTGTCGGGCTGATCGCCGGGGTCATCAAGGTCAATGCCGATTTTTTCGGCCGCAGCCTGCGCCCGCTGCTGGCGCAGGCGCGGGCGGTGGAGGCTGGGGATGGCCGGACACCTTCGCGGCACTGATCGGCGCGGGCCACCGGCTCGAGGAGATCAAGGGCTACACGATCGCGCAGGTGCGCACGCACCTCGACGCCATCGAGCGGGCGGAGCGCGAGCGGCGCGTGGGCGAGGCCTACGCGCTGCGCATGGCGCAGGCCGACGGCAAGGTCTGGGGGCGCTACATGCGCAAGCTGCAGGGGCGGTGAGTGGCCAATAACGACCTCGAAGTCCGCATCGGCGCCAACCTGGCCGAGATCCGCACCGCGCTCGCGTCCTTGCGCGGCGAGGTCGCGGCGGTGGGTCAGGCGGCGCAGAAGTCCGGCGGCAGCGGCGCGTTCCAGGGCATCGGGCGCGGCGCTTCCGGAGCGCTGACGCTGGTCAAGCAGCTGGTCGGCGCACTGGTGGCCGCGGCCGGCGGCGCCAAGCTCATCGCGGCAGCCGACGAGTTCAAGAGCCTGAATGCGAGGCTCAAGCTCGTCACCGGCTCCACAGAGGAATATGCCGACGCGCAGGTGAAGCTGTTCGACCTGGCGCAGCGCACGCGCAGCAGCCTCGGCGAGACGATCAACCTCTACGCGCGCATCGCCAACGCCACCAAGGACGCCGGCGTCGGCCAGGACACGCTGCTTCAGGTCGTCGAGACCGTCAACCAGGCGGTGCAGCTGTCCGGTGCCAGTGCGCAGGCGGCCGAGGCGGCACTGATCCAGCTCGGCCAGGGCCTGGCCTCTGGCGCGCTGCGCGGCGAGGAGCTGAACTCCGTGCTCGAGCAGACCCCCGCGCTGGCCGACGCCATCGCCAAGGGCCTGGGCGTCACGCGCGGCGAGCTCAGGAAGCTCGGCCAGGACGGCAAGCTCTCGGCCGAGCAGGTGCTGACCGCGCTGCGCAACCAGCGCGAGGAGGTGGCGCAGCAGTTCGCGCAACTGCCGCTGACCGTCGGCCAGTCGGTCACGCTGCTCAAGAACGCCGGCCTGCAGCTCGTCGGCGCCTTCGACACCGTCAGCGGCGCCACTGGCGGCCTGTCGGGCGTCATCAAGGACCTGGCCGAGTTCATCGGCAGCGATGCGGTGATCGGCGCGGTGACCGCCTTTGCCAAGACCTGGTCCGACGCCTTCGCGCAGCTCGTGGCTGATGCGCGCGAGGCGCTGCGCATCATCGAGGATGCCACCGGAGACATCGTCGGCACCGGCGAAAACGCCGTGCAGCTGATCGTGCGTGCCTTCACCGAGCTGCCACGCAACCTGCGCAGCGTGGTGCGCATCGTCACCACTTTGTTCGCCGGCCTGGTGGACGTCATCGTGGCCAACGCGACGCTGGCCAAAGAGGCCATCGCCGCCATCTTCACCGACGACACGATCGAGGCGGCGATCGAGCGCCGGAATCGGCGCGTGCAGGCCGCGTTCCAGACTGTGCGCGACCTCATCGATGAGGAGGTCGCTGCCAACCGCCAGGCGGCGGCGGATGCGAAGGCCGCCGGTGCGGCGGCGGTGGCCGCGCGCCAGGCTTCTCGCACGCGCATTGGCAACACCTCGACCGGCAGCTTCCGCAGCCAACCGAGTGACGCCTCCCGCCGCCAGGCCGAGTCGCTGCGCAAGGCCGAACTCGACGCGCAGGAGAAGCTCGCCGACGACAGCGCCAAGCGCCAGCTCTCCATCCTGGAGCAGCTCTACGAGGACAGCCGTATCGCGACGGCCGAGTACTTCCAGCGCCGCGAGGAGATCGAGCTCCAGGCGCTGGACCGCGCCATCGCTATCGAGCGCCAGCGCCTCTCGGTCGGCGGCGCTGAGGCAGTCAAGGCGCGCACGCAGATCGAGCTGCTCGAACGCGAGAAGGGTGACATCCAGGCCAAAGCCCTGCGCGAGCGCGCCGCGGCCGAGCGTGCGCTCGACCGAGAGACCGAGCAGCTGCGCGCCCAGGCGCTGGAGCAATCCGGCCAGGTGGCCGCGGCAGCGCAGATCCGGCTGGAAGCGCAGTTCCGTGACCTGATCGCGCGGCTGCAGGCCAGCGGCAACACCGAGGGCGTGAAGCTGATCCGCGGGCTGATCGACGCGGGCGTCGCGCAGGCACAGTTCGACCAGATCAAGGCGCAGTTCGACCGCACCGTGGCGGACTTGCAGGCCCGCCAGCAGCAAGTCGCCGACCAGCGCAACGCCGGCGCGCTGACGCCGGCCATCGCCGACCAGCAGGTCTCTCAGGCGCGGCAGCAGGCCCAAGCCGAGCTGGAGCGGCTCAACCAGCAACTGCAGGCGCTGGCCGCCAACACGACGAACCCGGAGATCAAGCGCGGTGCCGAAGAGGCGACGCAGGCGCTGCGCCGGATGGCGGTCGACGGCGCAACAGGGCTCGACAAGGCGCTGATCGACCTGCGTGCGTCGCTGGCCGCTATGCGCGAGGGCTTCGCGCAGACCGCGACGAGCACCGGCGTCGACGCGCTGACGGGCCTGTTCACTGATCTCGCGAGCGGCACGAAGGACGCCGGCGACGCCTTCAAGGACTTCGTGCGGAGCTTTGTGCTGGGCATGGCGCAGGTGGCCGCACGTGCGCTGGCGACCTTCCTTGTGCTGTCGCTGCTCGACGCGGTCTTCCCCGGAGCCGGGAAGATGGTCGCCGCCGTTGGCGGGGCGACAGCCAGCGTGCAGCACTCGGGCGGCATGGCTGGTACCGGCCCGCGGCGCAAAGTGGACCCGATGCTCTTCTTTGGCGCCCCGCGCTACCACGCTGGCGGCCTGGTGGGCCTCAAGCCGGACGAGCGCCCCGCCATCCTGCAGACCGGCGAGGAGGTGCTCTCGCGCGTCGACCCGCGCAACGCCGCCAACGGTGGCGGTGCCGGCGGAGCGGGCACGCGCATCATCAATGTGATCGACCCCAACCTGGTCGGCGACTACCTGACCAGCGCCAGCGGCGAGCGCACGATCCTGAACGTGATCGAGCGCAACGCCGGCGCCATCCGGCAGAAGTTGGGCTGAGCGATGGCGATCGGCGATCCCGTCACCGTCGAGGGCCAGCAGTGCCGGCTGTGGCTGTACCGGCCCGACGGCGAGCTGCTCGAGCGGCTGGAGTGGCTGACCGACGTGCTCGGCAGCTTCGACGGCGCGGAGCAGCGCATCCAGCTGCGCGGGGTCCCGCGCCGGCGCTTCGAGTTCGGCCACCTGCTCGTCGGCCGTGACCGCCGCACGGCCGAGAACCTGCTGCACAAATGGCAGGGCCGGCCCTGGGCCGTGCCGGTGTGGATGGACGCGCAGGCGCTCGCGGCTCCGCTGGCGGGCGGCGCCACCAGCGTGCCAGTCGACACGGTGACGCGGGACTTCGTAGCCGGCGGTCACGCGGTCATCGCTACCGACCCGCAGACCTACGAGGTCGTCGCGATCGACACGGTGGACGCGGCCAGCCTGACGCTCGCTGCGCCCACCGCCGCGGCTTGGCCGGCCGGCGCCGAGGTGCTGCCGCTGCGCGCCGCGCGGATGCCGCCCGACGGCATGCGGCAGCGCTTCACGGGGAACGGGCTCGTCGCGCGCCTGGCCTTCGACTGCACCGGCAGCAACGACTGGCCCGCCGCCACGGGCGAGGCCAGCTACCGTGGTCACCCGGTCATCGACCAGCCCCCCAACTGGACGGAAGACGTCCCGCACGGCTGGCTGAGCAAGCTCGCCAGCCTCGACCCCAGCGTCGCGCAGCCCGCGTGGGACGAAGAGGGCAGCGGCCAGGTCACGATGCAGACGCACCGGTGGCTGCTCGACGGCCGCGACGAGATCGACGCCTTTCGACGCTGGGCCTACGCGCGCAAGGGCTGCCTGGGCGCGTTCTGGTTGCCCACATTCGCGACGGACCTGCAGGTGGTGGCGCCCATCGCCGCGGCGGCCACCACGATCGACGTGGAGCATGCAGGCTACACGGCCGCCGTCAACGCCGGCATGGGGCGGCGCGACCTGCGCATCCTCACCCGGGCGGGCACCTACTGGCGCCGGGTCACCGGCAGCGTGGTGCTCGGCTCCACGACCGAGCGGCTGGCGATCGACAGCGCGCTCGGCGCGGACGTTGGCGCCGGGGACGTGCTGGCCGTCAGTTTCATGGACCTGGTGCGCAACGAGGCTGACGCCATCGAGTTGTCCTGGTGGGCGTGGAACGCGGTCGAGGTGCGCATCAGCACTCGCGGATCGAGGAACGACCTGTGAGCTACGACGCCCGCGAAACCAGCATTGCCGGCGGCGCGCCGGTGGAGTTCTACGAGTTCACGCGGGGCTCCGCGGCGCCGCAGCGCTACACGAGCGCCGACGGCGACATCGTGCTGTCCGGCAACACCTACGTCGCCCGGACCTTGCGCCGCGGCCGCATCGAGGCAAGCGCCGAGCGGGCCCGCAACGCGCTGCAGATCAGCTGCGAGCGCACCTTCCCGATCGCGGAGATGTTCCGCGTCGCGCCGCCCTCGGACGTCATCGGGGTGGTCGTCAAGCGCCAACACCGTGACGACGTCGACGTCGCCGTCATCTGGACTGGCCGTGTCCTCAACTGCGCGTTCAACGGGCTCGAGGCGGTGCTCAGCTGCGAGCCGGTCACCTCGTCGATGAAGAGGCCGGGACTGCGGCGGCTGTACCAGCGGGGGTGCCCGCATGTGCTCTACGGGCCCGGCTGCGGTCTGAACCGCGCCAGCGTCAGCACGCTGACCACCGTCACGGCGATCAGCGGCCTGGTGCTGTCGGTCGCCGCGCTCGACGCCTACCCGTTCGCCGGTGGATTTGTCGAATGGGAGGTCGAGCCTGGCGTGTTCGAGCGCCGGTTCATCGGCAGCTTCAGCAGCCTGAACCTCACGCTCACACAGCCGTTCCAGGGCATCCCGATCGGCGCCGCGGTCACGGTCAGTCCGGGGTGCGACCACACGATGGCCACCTGCGACGGCACCTACGCCAACGTCCCGAACTTCGGCGGCTTCCCGTTCATCCCGATCAAGAACCCGTTCGCCGGCACCCCCGTCTATTGAGGCGCGCATCGTGGAGATCTTCACCTATTTGCTCGTCATCGTCGTCGCGAGCTTCGTTGCGTCCGCGCTGGCGCCGAAGCCTCCGGCGCCCAAGCCCGCGAGCCTGCAGGACTTCGACGTGCCGACGGCCGAGGAGGGCCGCCCGATCCCGGTCGCATTCGGCACTGTCACCGTGACCGGGCCGAACGTCATCTGGTATGGCGAGCTGCGCACGACGGCGATCCGCAAGAAGGGCGGCAAGAAGTGACCCAGCTCGTTCTGCACCGGCACCTGCGCGAGCTCGGCTACTGCAACCGCGGCGCCCGAGCCTTCTTCGCGCGGCACGGCCTCGACTGGCCGGCCTTCCTGCGCGTCGGTATCCAGGCCGAGCAGCTTGAGCGCACTGGCGATGCGATGGCTCTGAAGCTCGTCGAGTACGCGAAGGGAGCTACCGATGGGCGGTAGCAGCAAGCGGGTCACGGTCGGCTTTCGCTACTACATGACGCTGCACTTCGCGGCGTGCTATGGCCCGGTCGACCGCTTCCTGCGATTCCTCGTCGGCGACCGTGTCGCCTGGAACGGCAGCATCGAGTCGAACGGCGCGATCGACGTCAATGCGCCGCAGCTCTTCGGCGGCGACGAGCGCGAGGGGGGCATCGTCGGCTCGATGCGCGTGCTCATGGGCGGCTCGGCGCAGACCCTGCCTGATGTCGTGGCCGCGCGCCTGCCGTCACCGTCGCCCGCCTTCCGTGGGGTGCTGTCGTTCTTCTACCGCGGTCAGATCAGCGCGAACAACCCGTATGTGAAGCCCTTTGCCTTCACGCTGACCCGCGTTCTGCAGGGCTGGCATGGCGGCACAGCGTGGTACCCAGAGACTGCGCCCGTCCCGATCTTCGCGGAAGGCCAATCTGCTTCGACTCTGGCGAGCTTCCAGAGCAACACGCACTTCAGCTACACGGGCACGAATCAAGAATGGACCGTGCCTGAAGGAGTGACAGAGGTCACGATCAAGGCATGGGGCGGCGGTGGGCACGGTGGTGTGCGAGGCACCTCTCGGCCGGCTATCGTTGGCACGCCGAACACCTACGGCGGCGGCGGCGGCTTCTCGCGGGCGACCTTCGCCGTCACGCCGGGTCAGGTGCTGACGATCCGCGTTGGCGGCGGTGGACGAAAGATCGTCGCTGGCGGGCTTGAATGGAGCGCTGGAGGCTGGCCTTCCGGAGGCCAGGGGGGTATCCGCGACAACGGTGCTGCCGCGGGCGGTGGCGGTGCCGATTCGCGCGTCGTCGGCA